>JAYNOQ010000001.1:0-21194 GCA_038113315.1 Flammeovirgaceae bacterium
ACAAAATCAGGAGAGATCATTGATCTTCTAGACCAAGTTTTAATAACACTTTTATTACCGCTTTCATTAGCGATATCGACTTTCTTTCTAAGTCTAAAATCAATATAAGGTCCTTTTTTTAGTGATCTAGCCATTATTTACTTTCTTTTTTTAATGATTAATTTATCAGAATACTTATTTTTCTTTCTAGTTTTTAAACCTTTTGCATATAGTCCATTTCTAGATCTAGGATGTCCACCAGAAGCTTTACCTTCTCCACCACCCATCGGATGATCAACAGGGTTCATGGCTACTGCTCTTACCCTAGGTCTTCTACCAAGCCATCTGTTTCTACCTGCTTTTCCTAGTCTGACATTCATATGATTAGCATTAGATACAGTTCCTATAGATGCTCTACAGGTTAGAAGAACTAATCTCATTTCGCCTGAAGGAAGTTTAAGAGTAGCGTACTTACCCTCCTTCGCAACTAGCTGAACATAAGAACCAGCACTTCTTGCAATAGCTGCTCCTTTTTTAGGGAAAAGCTCTACATTATGAACGATTGTACCAAGAGGTATATTTTCTAAAGGTAAACAGTTACCAACTTCAATTGGAGAAGAGTCTCCAGAAATTACTTTTTGTCCAACTTTTAATCCATTAGGAGCAATAATGTAACTTTTTACTCCATCTACATAAGTAATTAAGGCAATATTTGCTGATCTGTTTGGATCATATTCTATTGACTTTACTGTAGCTTGGATATCATCTCTCACTCTCTTAAAATCTATAATTCTTATTTTTCTTTTATGACCTCCACCAACATTTCTTACAGTCATTTTACCTCCACTGTTTCTTCCACCAGATTTCTTCAATGTAGTAAGTAGAGACTTTTCTGGGGTTGAGGTAGTAATCTCGTCAAAAGAAGGAGCTATTCTAAATCTAAGCCCTGGAGTAACTGGTTTAATTTTTTTTGCCATTTTTATTTATTTAAATCTGAGAGTAAAAATCAATAAACTCTCCTTCTTTTAATTGAACAATTGCTTTTTTGTAAGATGGTTTCCTTCCATTTACAATACCTGTCTTAGTAAATTTGGAGACTGATTTACCCAAAACATTGATAGTATTGACACTAACCACATTAACATCATAAGTTTTCTCAACAGCTTTTTTTACTTGAACTTTATTAGCTTTTCTATCTACGATAAAAGAGAATTTACCTTTATCGTTAGATGAAGTAGCTTTTTCTGTTAATATAGGTTTTATTAGTATAGCCATTTTACTTTAAAATTTCATTTATTTTTTTTACTGAATCTTCATCAAATAAGACACTGTCAGCATTAATAATATCGTAGGTGTTGATATCATCAATTTTCTTAACTTTAGCATTTTTAAGATTATTCGAAGACAAAACAATGTTTTTAGAATTTTCAGATGTGAAAATAAGAGATTTCTTATTCTGAATTGAAAAATTTGAAAGGATTGAAAAAAATTCTTTTGTCTTTGGTTTTTTCAAATCAAAATTTTCAATAATAAAAAGGGACTTTTCTTTTACTTTGTGTGATAATGCAGATTTTCTTGCTAAGTCCTTAACTTTTTTATTTACTTTATTTTTGTATTCTCTTGGTTCTGGACCAAAAATTTGACCTCCACCCTTAAATAAAGGAGACTTAATACTACCCGCTCTTGCAGTTCCAGTTCCTTTTTGCTTCTTAATCTTTCTTGTAGAACCTACAATTTCTGATCTTCCTTTAACCTTACTATTACCTTGTCTTTGGTTAGTTAAATAGCTTTTAACATCTAAGTAAATAGCATGATCATTTGGCTCTATAGAAAAGATATTATCAGATAGCGTTATCTTTTTGCCACTAGACTTCCCTGAAATTTTATTTATATCAACTTTCATAAATATTAATTTGATAAAACTACGTATGTGTTATTAGATCCTGGAACAGAACCACCTACATAGATTAAGTTATCTTTTTGATCTATTTTTAAAATTTTAAGATTTTGAACAGTTACTTTTTCACCTCCAGTTCTACCTGCCATTCTCATACCTTTGAAAACCCTAGAGGGAGTAGAACCAGCTCCAATTGATCCAGGTGCTCTATTTCTATTGTGCTGTCCGTGTGTATTTTGTCCAACACCTCCAAAATTATGTCTCTTAACTACACCTTGGAAACCTTTACCTTTTGAAACAGATGTTACATCGAGAAATTCATTTTCATTAAAAACATCTTGAATCTTGATCTCCATCCCTAATTTTACTTTGCTATCAAATTCTTTTCTAAAGTTTCTAAATTCAACAATTTTCCTTTTAGGTGTTACACCAGACTTTGCAAAATGTCCCTGAGCAGACTTATTTGCTTTATTTGCTTTTAGATCATCATACGCTAATTGAATAGCTCTGTAACCATCTTTATCTCTGTCTTTAATTTGAGTAACAAAACATGGTCCTGCCTCAATAACAGTACATCCTACACTCTTTCCTTTCGAATCGAAGAGACTTGTCATACCTAATTTCTTTCCAATAATACCTGACATTTGTTACAAAAAAATTTAAGTTCTTTACACAAAATGTGTGCAAAGATAACAATTTAAGCTATCCCATCAAATATTAGAAAAGTTATTTTTGAGAAAAATTTGAAAGATTTTTTGGACTATTTTTTGATGAAAATTTTCTTTATTTCTAATAAATTATCACCTTCCATTATTATCAAAAAGATTAAACCCTGCCTTAAATTTAAAAGACTTATTTCCTCATAGATTTCAGATGAATATTCTACCTTTTTATTGAATAAAACTTTGCCATTTATGTCAACCAACAAATAATTTATTTTATCCTTTGGTAAGTAAGTAGATTCAACTGTAATATTATCCAGGGAAGGGTTAGGATAAACATTAATTCTTAGATCATCTTTTTCTAAACCTAAAACACTACCCTCAAATTCCTCAAATAGGATCCAATTTAAATTAAATGGTGTTTTTGTAAATAATAACCTTATGTTTTTATCACCAGATTCAAGATTAATTTTAGGGAAATTATTAAAAGTTACCCAATCTTGCCAACCATTAGTAGCTGGAAAAGAAACTGTATGAAGTTCTTCCGCAACGGAATCTTCCATCAATAATAACTTTATAGTACCACCATTTGCATAATCTTGACTTCCATCAGAAGCAACTCTATAACTTAAATCATATAAACCAGCTTTTTGAACATTTATAACATAGTCAGCATAGTCAGCAGAATCTAGATAACCAATATTTTGACCTCCTCCATCATCTTCAGTCATTTCCAAGGATATTCCACTCTGGTATACATAATCCTCAGCTTCTAGATACCCTGGAACTGGAATTCCAACTGAAACATTATTATCAAACGAAAACCAATTTAAATTAAATGGGCCTTCTAATATTTTTAATCTAATTTGATGCTCTCCTTCAGGTAGAGTTAAAGCCTTACTTGTACTCTCCCATGTTTGCCAACCACCAGTTGTAGGTAATATTACATTTTGAAGAGAGGAATATGTTCCTGTTGTAGGATCAAGGATACTTAACTCAATTTGACCCCCTGATGACCAATTAGGATCAGCAGCTGACCTGTAAGTAACATTATATAAATCTCCACTTTCAATTTTTACATAGTAATCAGCATAATCTCCATTATCTAAACTACCAATATTTAATCCACCATTTTCATCTGATGTTGATTCTATTTCGATACCTTTTTGATTGAAGTAGTGCTCAGCTTCTATTTTTCCAGGAATAGCATGAATAAAAGATATTTTATTTTCTACAACTTCATTATTAAAATTTATAAGTGTTTCACCATCCAATGCCCTAACAGAATTCCCAGTGTAGGACATAGTAATAATATCTGTAGGCTGAATTTCTGTATCAAAATTTATTATGATTGACCTCGGAGATGATGAATAAGAAACATTTTGAATATCCTTTTCTTGATCATTAATGTTTAATTTAAAGTCGGACTTATTTAATGTTGAAGTGTTATCTAAATTTTTATTGAAATTAATATTAATTGCATTTTCAGAAAGTGTAAATGATGAAATATATTTTGTTTGCTGTAAATTAATATCTCCAATTCTTTCAAATTCAAAAAAACCTAAATTAAAGGTCCCTGTATTAACCTGAAAAACAAATTTATCGTCAGTATCATAAACTACTAATGAATCAATATTAATAAAAGACCAATTAGTCCATGACTCAGTATTAGGAACATTTATTAAATCTGTAACCTGATTATCATTAATCTTAAAATAAAAACTTCCGTCATTATCCTCAGTTGCTACTCTAACTTTAATATTGTATAAACCAGATGTAGGATCTTTTAAGGTATACTGCATCCATTCATCTGACTCAATCCATCCAACATTATATCCATTTGATAGAGGATCTTCGTTATTCTGAATATCAACATTATCATTTCTATAAGCCCAACCATTATTCCATGCAGAAAAATCACCACCATAATTAGCTTCTGATCCAGCATCGTAATAAGCTTCTCCCATTATTCCCAAATCAAAGTCAGAAGCAAAAATTTTACCAGGGATAATATTTTCAGCATAAGGTATTGTTTCATCAGAAAAAGGCTGTCTAAACAAAGCGTCTATAACATCTTTCTGGTATCTAGTATTTTCAAACTTAATATCTTCTGTCAATTGTCTCAACCCTTCAATTGCATCTTGCTTAGAAGGAGCTTCACCACCTCCATTCCAATAATCGACAATTTTATTATACTTCTCATTATAACTAATTGACATAGGAGGTTGAATAGCACCAATACGCTTAAAAGGCCACCATGCCCAACCAACACCATTTTCTTCAAAAACTTTTACAGCATCTCTGTACCAAAAATTAGAATTTTCACCTGTCTCTCCAACAAATAGAGGCACATTTAATGAATCTCTTAGAGGTAACATCCAATCTAAATATCCCTGATCAACCGGACTCCAGTATTTATGAGGACTATAAACAAAATTATCATCCCAAGGAGGAGTCAATCCAGTAAAATCATTAGCAAACCAGTTACCTTCAATAAATAAAATATGGTTATCACCCTCTGATCTTATTGCCTCTGTTATTTTTTCATATAATTGTCTTAATAATATCCCACCAGGTATATCCCAATTAGGCTCATTAATTAGATCGTATCCAGCAATCCATTCTTCATTTTTATATCTACTAGCAAGTCTTCTCCACAATTCAACAGTCTTGTTTTGGTTTAGGGTACTTTCCCACAAGGAAGGCTTTGTTGGATCATAGTCAGATATGTCAGCGTTATAACCCTGACCACCTGGCGCAGCATGTAAATCAATCATAAGATAGATTTGATTTTGCTTACACCAGCTCAATAGACTATCCAAAAGAGTAAACCCAATTTCTTTTTCAGTATACGCATTAGGAAAAGGCTCATTCTCAATAGGTTCAGTAAATAAATTATAATGTATAGGAACTCTGATAAGATTAAAACCCCATTGTTTCATTGAATCAATATCAATTTTTCTTACATGATTAGAGAGCCAGTTATGATAGAAAACGTCTGTTTCTTCTTCACCAATTAATTCAATTAACCTGTCTTTAATTTGATACTGAGTTGATGAAAAACCTCCTGGAGCCATCATGTATCCTTCTTGTACCATCCAACCTCCAAGTCCCATGCCTCTAAATATTATAGTATCGCCGTTTTCGTTAACGATAGAACTACCAGATGTACTTAGAAAATTTTGCGAATATGAAGAGGAATTTAGCACTAAAAATAGCACTAAGAAGTTAGTTAGTTTGGTCATATGCATCACGAAGTAAATGCACAAAAGGTAAATTTCAAAATGAAATGAATTAAACTTTTATTTCGACATCGACACCACTTGGTAATTCAAGTTTCATTAAGGCATCAACAGTTTGACTACTATTAGAATATATATCTAATAGCCTTTTATAAGTGCAAAGTTTAAATTGCTCTCTAGATGTTTTATTAACATGAGGAGACCTCAATACTGTAAAAATTTCTTTTCTTGTAGGGAGTGGAATAGGACCACTAACTATAGCACCTGTTGTCTTAACAGCCTTTACAATCTTATCAGAACTTTTATCAACTAAATTGTAGTCAAAGGATTTAAGCTTAATTCTTATTTTTTGTGCCATCTTATTAATTTAATTCTCCATTTGCTTTAGAAATAATTCCTTCAGCAATATTTTTTGGAACACCAGTATAGTGTGAAAATGTTAATGATGCAGAAGCTCTACCTGAACTTAAGGTTCTAAGATCAGTTACATAGCCAAATAATTCAGATAAAGGAACATCTGCCTTTATGACTTGTGAGTTTCCTTTCATATCCATACCTTTCATTATACCTCTTCTTTTATTTAAATCACCTGTTACTCCACCCGTAAATTCATCTGGGGTAGTTACCTCAACAGACATGATTGGCTCCATTAATACTGGACTAGCCTTTTTTGCAGCCTGCTTAAACGCAATACCTGCAGCTAATTCAAAAGATAATGAATCAGAGTCAACATCATGGAAAGAACCATCATATAATCTAACTTTCATAGATTCTACAGGAAAACCTGCTAAAGGGCCATTTTCCATAGCATTTTTAAAGCCTTTTTCAACTGCTGGAATGAATTCTCTTGGAATTTTACCACCAACTATTTGATTAACAAATTGAAGACCATCGCCTTCTGCATCCTCATCTCTAGGTCCTATTTCAAAAACTATATCTGCAAACTTACCTCTACCTCCTGATTGTTTTTTATACACTTCTTGATGTGTAGTTGATGACTGAATAGATTCTTTATAAGCAACTTGTGGAGCGCCCTGATTTATCTCTACCTTAAACTCTCTTTTTAATCTATCAATTATGATTTCAAGGTGAAGTTCACCCATACCTCTAAGGACAGTTTGGCCAGTTTCCTCATCAGTGTTGACTCTAAGTGTTGGATCTTCCTCAATCAATTTACTTACCGCCATTCCTAACTTATCTACATCAGCCTGTTGTTTTGGCTCAATAGCATAACCAATTACTGGCTCAGGGAATGACATAGATTCTAAAACAATTTTAGATTTTTCATCAGATAACGTGTCTCCTGTCTTAATATCTTTGAAACCAACTCCAGCACAAATGTCACCAGCAACAACTTTATCTATTGGATTTTGCTTGTTAGAGTGCATTTGCATAAGCCTTGAAATTCTTTCCTTCTTACCATTTCTATTATTAAAAATGTAAGATCCTGCATCTAATGTGCCTGAATAAACTCTAAAGAAACATAGTCTACCAACGAACGGATCAGTTGCAATTTTAAAAGCAAGAGCAGAAAAGGGCTCATCGTCATTAGGATTTCTTGATACCTCTTGATCATTATCTGGGTTAGTACCTGTTACTGGGGGTAAATCTAATGGAGAAGGCAAATAAGAACATACTGCATCTAATAATGCCTGAACACCTTTATTTTTGAAAGCAGAACCGCACATAACTGGAGAAAATGACATATCGATAACTGCCTTACGAATTGCGGCCATCATTTCTTCTTTAGTTATAGAATCTGGATCATCAAAAAACTTCTCTAGTAAATTATCATCATACTCGGCAACACTTTCAACAAGATTTTGTCTCCACTCATCAACAGTTGCAACCAAGTTTTCTGGTATATCCACAACATTGTAAGTCATACCCATGTCAGACTCATTCCAAACAATTGCTTCCTTAGTTATAAGATCAACTACACCTTTGAAATTTTCTTCTGCACCGATAGGGATTTGAAGTGGAACAGGTTTAGCATTTAATTTATCCTTAATTTCATTTACAACATTAAGAAAATCAGCACCTGCTCTATCCATTTTGTTTACAAAACAAATTCTTGGTACTTTATATTTATCTGCTTGTCTCCAAACTGTCTCTGATTGAGGCTCAACGCCTGAAACAGCACAAAATAATGCTACTGCACCATCTAAGACTCTTAAGGATCTTTCAACTTCAACAGTGAAATCTACGTGACCAGGAGTATCGATAATATTAACCCTATAATCATTAGTATTGTCAATCATTTTACCTTGTTGAGTTGGATATTTCCAGAAAGTAGTTGTAGCTGCAGATGTAATAGTAATTCCTCTTTCTTGTTCTTGCTCCATCCAGTCCATTGTAGCTGCACCGTCATGAACTTCACCTATTTTATGACTAAGACCAGTATAATATAAAATTCTTTCAGTAGTTGTAGTCTTCCCGGCATCGATATGTGCCATAATCCCAATGTTTCTAAGATAATTTAAATCTTTAATTTCTGCCATTTTATAAATTATTAAAATCTAAAGTGTGAGAATGCTTTATTAGCTTCAGCCATTCTATGCGTATCATCTTTCTTTTTTACTGCGCCACCTTCACCTTTTGATGCAGCTATAATTTCATTAGCTAATCTGTCAACCATGGTTTTTTCATTTCTACTTCTAGCATATTGAATTAACCATTTTTGGCTTAATGTAATTTTTCTAGCAGGTCTAACTTCAATAGGTACTTGGAAATTAGCACCTCCAACTCTTCTACTTTTTACTTCGACTGAAGGCATAACATTATTTAAAGCTTTTTTCCATACTTCTAAGCCTTTTTCTTTTGTTTTCTCTTCAACAATCTTCAATGAATCATAAAAAATAGAATATGATATACTCTTTTTACCATCTTTCATCAGATTATTAACAAACTGAGTAACTAATGTGTCCTTAAAAATAGGATCAGGTAAAAAATATCTTTTTTTAGGTTTAGATTTTCTCATGTATTATTTTTTTGCTTTAGGTCTTTTAGCACCATACTTTGATCTTCTCTGAGTTCTGTCATCCACACCACCAGTATCAAGAGTTCCTCTAATAACATGATATCTTACACCAGGCAAATCTTTAACCCTACCACCTCTAATTAAAACAATAGAATGTTCTTGTAAATTATGACCTTCACCAGGAATATATGCATTTACCTCTTTACCATGAGATAATCTAACTCTTGCTACCTTTCTCATAGCGGAATTAGGCTTCTTTGGAGTAGTTGTATATACTCTAGTACATACTCCTCTTTTCTGTGGGCAAGAATCTAATGCTGGAGACTTTGATTTAGACTTCAGTTTTTTTCTTCCTTTTCTTACAAGTTGTTGTATAGTTGGCATAATATTTATTAAATGCGACGCAAAAATAGAAATTCATACGTCTTAAACAAAATTTTTTAAGTCTTTATAATTATTATAAAATCATTTATTTTCTTGGTTATTTACATCAAGAGGAAATTTAGGTAATTCATTAAAGTCTTTAATTTCCTCATATTTCTGTTCATACTTTGAAATATTATCATTTAGAGCAATTGAAAACTTCTTAGCATGCTCAGGTGTTATGATAATTCTCGAATTTACTTTTGCCTTAGGGACCCCAGGCATGAGCTGAATAAAATCAATAACAAATTCACTACTAGAATGAGCTATCATGGCAAGATTTGCATACTTACCTTTTGATACCTCGTCCGATAGTTCAATATTTATTTGATTTTGTTTTTGACTCATTTCTGATCTTGTTTATTCTCCTCAAGAATATCTTCACTTACAGTTGCTCCATCTTCCATGATTACATCATCAGATTTCATCATAAGTTCATCATACTCTTTCTCAGAACCAACAATCATGTCATTATATTCCCTTAAGCCTGTTCCCGCTGGAATTAAGTGACCTACAATAACATTTTCTTTAAGACCTCTAAGATCATCAACTTTACCTCTAATGGACGCTTCACTAAGAACCTTTGTCGTTTCTTGGAATGAAGCAGCAGATATAAAGCTTTCCGTTCCTAAAGATGCTCTAGTTATACCCTGTAAAGAAGGTCTTGAAACTGCAGCATCTGCATTTCTTACCTCTACAATCTTTTTATCATTTCTTCTTAGTGATGAATTCTCATCTCTTAACTCTCTAGAAGTAATGATTTGACCTTCTTTGAAAGAAGAATCTCCAGGATCAGTTACTACTTTTTTCTCAAAAATAGCATCATTAGTAGTTTTAAATACTAATTTATCAACTTTCTCATCTTGTAAGAAATTAGTATCTCCTGGGTCAACAATAATAACTTTCTGCATCATCTGTCTTACAATTACCTCTATATGCTTATCATTAATTTTAACACCCTGAAGTCTATAAACTTCTTGAATTTCATTAACTAAATAATCTTGAACTTCAGTAGGACCTTTTATAGATAAAATATCAGCAGGAGTAATTGCTCCATCTGATAATGGTGAACCAGCTTTTACGTAATCATTATCTTGTACTAAAATGTGCTTAGATAAAGAAACTAGATACTTTTTCTTGATTCCATCCTTAGATTCTATGAAAATCTCTCTATTTCCTCTCTTTATTCCTCCATATGTTACTACTCCATTAATCTCACTAACTACAGCAGGATTAGATGGATTTCTAGCTTCAAATAATTCAGTTACTCTTGGTAGACCACCTGTTATATCTCTAGACTGGCCAATCATTCTTGGAATCTTAGATAAAATTGTACCAGGGCTGACAGCACCACCTTTCTCAACCGATAAGTGAGCTCCAACTGGAATATTATATGACTTATCGCCATCTTTAGATTTAACTATAATTGCAGGGTTTTTAGTTTTATCCCTACATTCTATGATAACCTTTTCTTTATGACCAGTTTGCTCATCGAATTCCTCTTTAAATGTAACACCTTCTTCAATTGACTCGTAATCAATTTTTCCTTTCAGTTCAGAAAGAATGACAGCGTTATATGGATCCCAATTACAGATCATATCACCCTTCTCAACCTTCTGTCCGTCTTTAACTTTGAGGAAAGATCCGTAAGGAACATTATTTGAAATAAGAGTAGCTCCCTTACCATTAACAACCCTAACTTCACCACTTCTTGCCATAACAACCTCCACTTTGTTACCTTCAGAATCTTTTGAAGAAACTGATCTAATACCATCAAATACAATCTTTCCTTCGAACTTTGCTTTAATGTTTGCATCAACAGCAATATTAGATGCTGTTCCACCCACGTGGAAAGTTCTCAATGTTAACTGAGTTCCTGGCTCGCCAATAGACTGTGCCGCAATAACACCAACAGCCTCTCCAACATTGACCATTTTACCATTAGCTAAATTTCTACCATAACATTTAGCACAAGCTCCTCTTGTTGTCTCACAAGTTAGAACCGATCTAATTTCAATTTCCTCAATGCTAGTTTGATCAATTTTATTAGCAATTTCCTCATCTATCTCTTCCCCAGCTTCTATTATTAAATCATTTGTAATAGGATCATAAACGTCGTGTACAGTTACTCTACCTAAAATTCTTTCAGATAAAGGCTCAACTATGTCTTCATTATCTTTTAAAGCGCTAACTGTAACTCCTCTTAATGTACCACAATCCTCTTCATTGATAATTACATCTTGTGCTACATCAACTAATCTTCTGGTCAGATATCCTGCATCAGCAGTTTTTAATGCTGTATCAGCTAAACCTTTCCTAGCACCGTGAGTTGAAATAAAATACTCGATAACATCTAACCCTTCTTTAAAATTAGAAAGTATAGGGTTTTCAATAATTTCACCAACAGAACCAGATAGATTTTTTTGAGGTTTAGCCATCAAACCTCTCATTCCACCTAACTGTCTAATTTGTTCTCTTGAACCTCTTGCACCAGAATCCATCATCATGTAAATAGGATTGAAGCCTTGTTCGTCATCTTCAAGTTGATTCATAAGTGTAGTAGTAAGTCTGGTATTAGCTCTAGTCCAAATATCGATAACCTGATTATACCTCTCATTATCCGTTATCAGTCCCATATAATAATTATCCCAAACAGCTTTAACTTCCTTCTTAGCAGATTCAACCAAAGATTCTTTAGCTTCTGGTATTTGGATATCTCCAAGACCCATAGAAAGGCCACCTTCATAAGCCATATTAAATCCTAATTCCTTAATATCATCGAGGAACTTAGCTGTTCTTGATATACCACAAACTTTATATACAATAGAAATTATTTGTTGTAATTTTTTCTTTGTGAGTAACTCATCAATATAACCTACTTCATTAGGAATTAAATTATTAAAAAGAACTCTACCAGCAACTGTCTCTATAACTTTATTATCTAAAGTACCTTCAGAAGTTCTGACATTTGTTCTTAACTTGATGAGCGCATTCTTATCAACTTTTTCCTCATTTAATGCAATTACTACCTCTCTTAAATTAGAGAAAATTAATCCCTCGCCTTTTAATGGATGTTCTTTTGTTGACTTTCTTCCTTTAGAAACATAATATAAACCAAGAACCATATCCTGAGATGGAACTGTAATTGGAGCTCCATTAGCAGGATTTAAAATATTATTTGATCCTAGCATTAATAGCGATGCTTCAACTATTGCCTCATGACCAAGAGGAACATGAACTGCCATCTGGTCACCATCAAAATCAGCATTAAAAGCAGTACAAGCTAAAGGATGTAACTCAATAGCTTTACCCTCGATTAGTTTAGGTTGAAAAGCTTGTATACCAAGTCTATGTAGTGTCGGAGCTCTATTTAATAGAACTGGGTGTCCAACTAATACATTTTCTAGAATATCCCAGATTACAGGTTCTTTCTTATCAACTAGTTTTTTAGCAGATTTTACAGTTTTTACAATACCTCTTTCAATTAACTTTCTAATAATAAACGGCTTAAATAACTCTGCAGCCATATCTTTAGGAAGCCCACATTCGTGCATCTTTAACTTAGGACCAACAACAATTACTGATCTACCAGAATAATCAACTCTTTTACCAAGTAGATTTTGTCTAAATCTACCTTGCTTTCCTTTTAACATATCAGTTAAAGACTTTAAAGATCTATTTCCATCAGACCTAACAGCATTGATTCTTCTCGAATTATCAAATAAAGAATCAACAGCTTCTTGAAGCATTCTTTTTTCGTTTCTTAAAATAACTTCCGGAGCTCTAATTTCAAGTAATCTTTTTAATCTGTTATTTCTAATTATTACTCTTCTATAAAGATCATTTAAATCAGAAGTAGCAAACCTTCCTCCATCAAGTGGAACAAGTGGTCTTAACTCTGGCGGAATAACTGGAATCATTTTAACAATCATCCATTCAGGCCTGTTGTCAATATTTTCTCTTGAATCTCTAAATGCTTCTATTACTCTAAGCCTCTTTAAAGCTTCAGCTTTTCTTTGTTGTGATGTCTCGTTAGCTGCCTTATATCTAAGATCTACCGATAATGCATCTAAATCAATTTGGGATAAAAGCTCAGCAATAGCCTCTGCACCCATTTTAGCTATAAATTTATTAGGGTCATCGTTTGGCAATAAATAATTATCTTTTGGTAACGAATCAGTAATATTTATATATTCTTCTTCTGTTAATAAATCCATTTTTTGGCAACCATCTTCCTCTTTAACACCTGGATTTATAACTACATATCTCTCATAATATACAACTTGATTTAACTTTTTAGCAGGAACACCGAGCATGTAACCAATTTTATTAGGAAGAGTTCTAAAGTACCAGATATGAGCAACAGGAACTACTAATTCGATATGCCCCATCCTCTCTCTCCTAACTTTTTTCTCAGTCACTTCAACACCACACCTATCACAAATTATACCTTTATATCTAATCCTTTTATATTTACCACAATGACATTCCCAATCCTTAACAGGACCAAATGTTCTTTCACAAAATAATCCACCCATTTCTGGTTTAAATGTCCTGTAATTTATTGTTTCAGGAGCTGTAACTTCACCAAAAGAATTTTCAAGAATAGATTCCGGAGAAGCTAAACTTACTATAATCTTTGAAAAGTCACTTGATTTATTGTTTTTATTAGATAGCATATTATATATTAAATTATTTCATTGTTATTTCTAAAGCCAAACCTCTCAGTTCGTGAATCAAAACATTAAATGATTCAGGTATTCCAGGAGTTTGCATATTTTCACCTTTCACAATAGCTTCATAAGCTTTTGCTCTTCCTATTATATCATCTGATTTAATAGTTAAAATCTCTTGAAGAACATGAGATGCACCAAAAGCTTCGAGAGCCCAAACCTCCATTTCACCAAATCTTTGACCTCCAAATTGAGCCTTACCTCCAAGCGGCTGTTGTGTAATTAATGAATAAGGACCTATTGATCTAGAATGCATCTTATCATCAATTAAGTGGCCTAGTTTAAGAATGTAAATTACACCAACTGTTACTTTCTGATCAAACTTTTTACCAGTAGAACCATCATATAAATAAGTTCTACCAAATGAAGGCAATTTAGCTTCATCAAGTTCCTTACTTACTTCATGAGCAGTAGCTCCATCAAAAATTGGAGTTCTATACTTTTTATTGAGCTTAAGACCAGCCCAACCAAGAGCGGTTTCATATAACTGTCCAATATTCATCCTAGATGGTACACCTAATGGGTTTAATACAACATCAACAGTTGATCCATCTTCTAGGAATGGCATATCCTCTTCTTTTACAATCCTTGCTACAACACCTTTATTACCATGTCTACCTGCCATTTTATCCCCAACCTTAAGTTTTCTTTTCTTTGCAACATAAACTTTTGCCATCTGTACAATACCAGGAGCTAGTTCATCACCAACCTCCAAAGAAAATTTCTCTTTTTTAAAGTTAGATGCCAAATCATTTCTCTTAATTACATAATTTTTGACAGCTCTAGAAACTGAATCATTTACTTTCTTATCATCAGTCCAGTCTTCTAAGACAACATCTTGAATTAAGCTTGATTCCTCAGGAACGTTTAGGCTGTTCATATCATAGTAAATATTTTTTTTAGGGAAAAGTTTGTCTTCTATTAATTTTCTAGAAAATTTAACACCACCCTTTACAAGCTCATCACCATATTTATGACTTACACCATTACATTTTTTGTTTTTAAGAAGTTTATCAAATTTCTCAATAAGTCTTGTTTTAAGATCAACTAAAGACTTGCTATAATCAGCTTTTAATAACTCTATTTGCTGTTTAGCGAGTTTTTTAGAATCTTTATCCTTCTTTTGTCTAGTAAAAAGTTTTGTATCTACTACGACACCATTTAATGATGGAGGAGCTTTTAATGAAGCATCCTTGACATCACCAGCCTTATCACCAAAAATAGCTCTTAATAGTCTTTCTTCAGGAGTCGGATCACTTTCACCTTTTGGAGTAATTTTTCCGATTAATATATCTCCTTCTTTTACTTTAGCACCAACTCTTATAAGACCATTTTCATCTAAATCTTTTATTGCCTCATCACTTACATTTGGTATCTCATTAGTGAATTCTTCCTCACCTCTTTTAGTATCTCTAACTTCTAGTTTAAACTCTTCAATATGTAAAGAAGTGAAAACATCTTCTTTTACTACTTTTTCAGATATTACAATAGCATCCTCAAAATTATAACCTTTCCAAGGCATGAAAGCTACTTTTAAATTTCTACCAAGTGCAAGTTCTCCGTCTTGAGTTGCAAAACCTTCACAAATTACTTGACCTTTCTTCACCTTATCGCCAACTTTAACAGTTGGTGTTAAATTTATACAGGTATCTTGGTTGGTTCTTCTAAATTTGATTAATTCATAAGTTTTAGACTCTTCATCAAATGAAATTAATTTTTCATTTGCATCTAAATCATACTTAATCTCAATTTTATTTGCATCAACATAGATAACTGATCCCTTACCTTCAGCAACAATAGTTGACCTGGAGTCTTTAGCAACTCTATATTCCATTCCTGTTCCAACAATAGGAGATTCAGGTTTCATCAGAGGAACAGCTTGTCTCATCATATTTGAACCCATTAAAGCTCTATTTGCATCATCATGCTCTAGGAAAGGAATTAATGACGCCGCAACCGAAACAATCTGGTTGGGTGCTACATCCATATATTTTAATTCTTTATTTTTAGCCAAAGGAAAATCTCCTTCATATCTAGCCTTGACAGTACTTTCTACAAACTGGCCACTTGATTTTAATGGTACATTTGCCTGAGCAATAAAAGAGTTATCTTCTTCCTCTGCTGTCAGATAACTAATCTTACCAGTCAAATCAACTTTACCATCAGAAACTTGTCTATATGGAGTTTCAATAAATCCCATATTATTAACTTTTGCATGAACACATAAAGAAGAAATTAGACCAATGTTTGGTCCTTCTGGTGTTTCAATAGTACAAAGCCTTCCGTAGTGTGTATAATGAACATCCCTAACTTCAAACCCTGCTCTCTCTCTAGATAGACCACCTGGACCTAAAGCTGACATTCTTCTCTTGTGTGTAATTTCAGCAAGTGGATTGGTTTGATCCATAAACTGAGAAAGCTGATTAGTTCCAAAGAAAGAATTAATTACGGAAGTTAGAGTTCTAGCATTAATTAAATCTACAGGTTTAAAGTCTTCATTATCTCGAACATTCATTCTCTCTCTGATAGTCCTAGACATTCTAGCAAGACCAACACCAAATTGTGAATAAAGTTGTTCACCAACAGTTCTAACTCTTCTATTACTTAAATGATCAATATCATCAACTACAGTCTTAGCATTAATTAAAGTTATTAAGTACTTAACAATTAAGATAATATCTTCATTTGTTAAAACCCTAACATTATAGTCAGTATCAATATTTAATTTTCTATTAATTCTATACCTTCCGACTTCACCTAAATCATATCTTTTATCACTAAAAAATAGATTTTGAATGATATCCCTAGCTGTCTGTTCGTCGGGAGCCTCAGTATTTCGCAGCTGTCTGTAGATTTCCTCTAATGCTTCTTTCTCGGAGTTAGAAACATCTTTCTTTAGGGTATTATATATAATGGTAAACTCACCAATATTTATATCTTCTCTATGTACAGTTACATAGGGAGTTTCAGACGCAATTATAGTTTCTATATCTTCTTCCACCAATATATGATCCCTATCAAGGATAAGTTCATTTCTATCAATAGAAACTACTTCACCTGTGTCTTCATCAACAAAATCCTCCACCCAAGTTTTTAAAACTCTAGCAGCTAATTTTTTTCCTAAAGCTTTTTTAAGTTTTGTTTTAGAAGCTTCAACTTCTTCAGAAAGTTGGAATATATCCAATATATCTTTATCCGATCCATAACCTATAGCTCTTAATAAAGTTGTGATAGGAAACTTCTTTTTTCTATCAATGTAAGCATACATCACATTATTTACGTCAGTAGCAAATTCAATCCAAGATCCTCTAAATGGAATAATTCTGGCAGAATAAAGAGGAGTTCCGTTAGTATGTTTACTCTGAGCAAAGAATACACCTGGTGATCTATGTAGCTGAGATACAATAACTCTTTCAGCTCCGTTGATAACAAATGATCCTTTATTAGTCATGTAAGGTATGTTACCTAAAAATACTTCCTGTTCAATAGTTTCAAAATCATCATTATCCTCATCATTACATATTAATCTTAGTTTTGCTTTTAGAGGTAAAGAATAAGTTAAGCCCCTGTCAATACATTCTCCAACAGAATATTTAGGAGGATCTACAGTATAGTCTATAAATTCAAGGACAAAATTTTCTCTTGAATCTGAAATAGGGAAGTTTTCTTTAAATACTTTAAAAAGACCTTCATTATCTCTTTTCTCAGGAGGAGTTTCGAGTTGAAAAAAGTCTTTATATGACTGAAGTTGAACATCAAGAAAATCTGGATATTCAACTAAATTTTTTAGTTTAGAAAAGTCTATTCTATTTGATGATATTTTCAATTGATTAAAGTTTATAGGTTATAAAAACCACACACTTTTAATGTGTGGAAAATGAAATTTTAGCTAAATCTTAGTTTAATTCAACTTCAGCACCAGCTTCTTCTAGCTGCTTCTTAGCTGATTCAGCCTCATCTTTAGGAACACCCTCCTTAATAGCTTTGGGTGCACCATCAACCATATCTTTAGCATCTTTTAAGCCTAAACCAGTTATCTCTTTAACTAATTTTACAACAGCTAACTTTGATGCTCCTGCTGACTTTAATGTTATATTGAAACTTGTTTTTTCTTCTGCTGCATCACCGCCTGCATCACCGCCTGCTCCACCACT
Source organism: Flammeovirgaceae bacterium (assembly GCA_038113315.1). GTDB lineage: Bacteria > Bacteroidota > Bacteroidia > Cytophagales > MED-G16 > MED-G16. Next base: position 18,071 of record JAYNOQ010000001.1, read on the forward strand.
TGCTGCTACTACAGTTGCTGCTGCCGCTGGTTCAATACCATATTCGTCTTTTAAAATATTTGCTAATTCACTTACATCTTTAACAGAAAGATTTACAAGTTCTTCAGCTATCTTCTTTATATCTGCCATTTTAATTTAATTTAAAGTTTATACACTATTCTTGTTTGTTTTCAAGTGCCTTAACAACACCTGAAATTTTATTTTCAGAACTTTTCAGTAATGAAATAATATTTTTTGCTGGAGATTGTAGTAATAATACAATATCTCCAATAATTTCTTCTTTTCCTTTTAGCTTCGATAACGAATCTAGATAGTTATCCCCGACAAAGATATCAGACTCAATCGATGCAACTTTTAATGAAGGATGATCTGAATCTAAAGATTTTCTAAATTCTTTAAGAACTTTAGCTGGTCCACTAGGACTTTGATTAGCAAAAAGTAATCCTGAAAAACCTTTTAAGGCATCTCCATTAATTATTTCTGAATAATCTTCTTCTTGATTCTCTAAAGCTTTTTTAATGAAAGTATTTTTAACAACCTTATATTCTACATCTCTTTTAAAGCATGATTCTCTAAAAGAATTAACTTGGTCAACAGATAATCCAGAAGCATCAAGTAGATAAAAGATATTATTCTCCTTAAACTTTTTAGTTAGATCCTGTACTAATTCTAATTTATCTTCTTTTCTCATTTTAACTCATTAATATAGAACTGTCAACCTTTATTGAGCTACTCATAGTACTCGAAAGACTAACACTTTTAAAATAAATTCCTTTTGATGATGAAGGCTTAAGTTTCTTAACTGTATTAAGAAGTTCCATAGCATTTTCATGTAATTTTTTTGAATCAAAAGATACTTTGCCAACAGATGCATGAATAATTCCAGTTTTATCAACCTTAAAATCAATTTTTCCTTTTTTGACATCTACTACCGCTTTACCAATATCATTAGTAACTGTTCCAGACTTTGGATTCGGCATCAAACCCCTTGGACCTAAAACTTTTCCAAGTTTACCAACTTTTGCCATTAAAGATGGCATTGTAACGATTACATCTATATCAGTCCACCCACCTTCAATTTTTTTAATGTAGTCATCTAAACCTACATGATCAGCTCCAGCTTTTTTAGCTTCATCTTCTTTGTCAGCAGAACAAATTGCTAGTACTTTAAGTGCTTTTCCAGTGCCATGAGGAAGAGAAGAAGTACCTCTCACCATTTGGTCAGCTTTCTTAGGATCTACTCCTAGGCGAATATCTAAGTCAACAGACGCATCAAACTTAGTAGTTGTAATTTCTTTAACTAACTTACAAGCTTCTTCAACAGTATAATATTTATTAATATCATACTTATCTTGGACAGCTTTTTTATTTTTTGTTAATCTACTCATTTAATTCACATTTTCAGGAAAAACTCCTTTAACTTTAACACCCATACTTCTTGCAGTACCTGCAATCATTTTCATTGCTGAACTAACTTTGAAGGCATTTAAATCTTTCATCTTTGTTTCAGCTATATCTTTTACTTGATCCCATGTTATTGAAGCAACCTTATTTAAATTTGGCTGATCAGATCCTTTCTTTTTATTTGCAGCTTGAAGAATCAATACAGACGCAGGAGGTGTTTTAATAACAAAATCAAAAGATTTATCCTTGTAAATTGTTATTACAACCGGTAAAACTTGACCTTTTCTATCATCAGTTCTAGCATTAAACTGATTACAGAACTCCATTATATTAATACCTTTACTACCTAGTGCTGGTCCAACTGGAGGTGCAGGGTTAGCTTGTCCACCCCTAACTTGCAACTTAAGATATCCATCTATTTGTTTTGCCATTGTTTTAACTTGTTTTTTCTACCTGATAATAATTTAACTCTACAGGTGTATTTCTTCCAAAAATTTTAACTGTTACATTAACCTTCTTTCTATCTTCAAATACTTGAGCAATAGAACCAGTAAACCCGCTAAATGGGCCATCCATCACTTTAACATCTTCTCCTACAACAAACGGAGACATCATAGCTTCATCTTCGCTATTCGCTTCATCAAATTTTCCAAAAAGTCTATTTATTTCAGCCTCTCTTAGAGGGATAGGTACCTTTGATGCACCTGTTCCTGAACCAAGAAAACCAATTACTCCTGGTACACTTCGAACAACTTGTTGAACTTCACCATGAGAAAAATCAGCAGAAACTAAAACGTAACCAGGAAGATAATTTCTTTCCTTCATTTTTTTCTTTCCATTTCTCATGACGTAAACTTTCTCATGAGGTATCATGATTTCAGGTATAAATTTTTGGAGATTATTACGATTAATTTCTTTTTCTAAATAAGTTTTAATCTTATTTTCTTTTCCACTAATAGCCCTTAAAACATACCAATTTAAACTCATTTATTCCTTTTTTAAAAAGTCTCATAAAAAAGAGACATTACATTTTCAAATCCTAGGTCTATTAAACCTATAAATAGAGCAAAAATTAAGGAAGCAATTAGTACTAGAACAGAACTGCTCTGTAAACTGTTCAGACTTGGCCAGGTAACTTTATTTACCATTTCTTGATAAGATTCAGAGATTAAAATAATTAATTTATTCATATCAAAAATTTTAACGGCCCTAGCACGGGTGGAGTGACTCGAACACCCAACCAACGGTTTTGGAGACCGCTACTCTACCAATTGAGCTACACCCGTATAACTAAAATGCAGGCCAACGGCCTGCAAATTTAGAATAATTGTTATTATTTAACAAATAAATAAGTTAAATAATTTGTTAAAATAAAAAGTTTAAAATTTTAGTCTAAAATTTCAGTTACCTGACCTGCTCCAACAGTTCTTCCACCCTCTCTAATAGCAAATCTAAGTCCTTGCTCAAGAGCAACTGCGTTAATCAATTTAACTTCAATTGTTAGGTTATCTCCAGGCATTACCATTTCGACTTTTTCCGGCAAGAAAATTTCACCAGTTACATCAGTTGTTCTCAAATAAAATTGAGGTCTATACTTATTAAAGAAAGGAGTGTGTCTTCCACCTTCTTCTTTCGATAAAACATATACTTCAGCTTTAAAATGAGCATGAGGTGTAACTGAGCCAGGCTTACAGATAATCATTCCTCTTTTAATATCAGT
>JAYNOQ010000001.1:21294-94151 GCA_038113315.1 Flammeovirgaceae bacterium
CATGAGGTGTAACTGAGCCAGGCTTACAGATAATCATTCCTCTTTTAATATCAGTTTTCTCTATACCTCTTAAAAGAAGACCAGCATTATCACCAGCTTGACCTTTATCTAATATTTTTCTAAACATCTCAACTCCAGTAATTGTAGACTTTAAATCTTCAGCTCCCATACCAATAATATCAACAGCATCACCCGAATTAATAATTCCTCTTTCAATTCTACCTGTAGCTACAGTTCCTCTACCAGTAATAGAGAATACATCTTCAACTGGCATTAAGAAGTCTTTATCAGTTTGTCTTTCAGGCTCTGGAATATATGCATCAACATGACCCATTAGCTCCATGATTTTTTCAACCCACTCAGCTTTACCTTCTAAAGCACCAAGTGCAGATCCTTGAACAACAGGAATATCATCTCCAGGAAACTCATAAAAACTTAACAGCTCTCTAATTTCCATTTCAACTAATTCTAATAATTCAGCATCATCTACTAAATCTACTTTATTAATAAATACTACTAATGCAGGTACACCAACCTGTCTTGCAAGAAGGATATGCTCTCTTGTTTGAGGCATAGGCCCATCAGTTCCAGCTACAACTAGTATTGCGCCATCCATTTGTGCAGCACCAGTTACCATATTTTTAACATAATCTGCGTGACCAGGACAATCTACGTGAGCATAATGTCTGTTATCAGTTTGATATTCAACGTGCGCAGTGTTAATAGTTATACCCCTTTCTTTTTCTTCAGGAGCATTATCGATTTGATCAAATTCTCTTTGCTCTGCTAATCCTTTATCAGCTAATACCTTGGTGATTGCAGCAGTTAGAGTAGTTTTACCATGATCAACGTGACCTACAGTCCCAATATTCACATGGGGTTTCGATCTATCAAAGGTTTCTTTTGCCATAATTTTAAAATTTAACTCAAATTTAACTTAATTAAATAATATTTCAATTATTTATTTTTTTTTCGAGCCGATGACGGGAATTGAACCCGTGACCTCTTCCTTACCAAGGAAGTGCTCTACCTCTGAGCTACATCGGCATTAGAGCGGGCGAAGAGATTCGAACCCTCGACCTACAGCTTGGAAGGCTGTCGCTCTACCAACTGAGCTACGCCCGCTTATTATATTATTAAGTGGGGGGAGCAGGATTCGAACCTGCGAAGACATAAGTCAACAGATTTACAGTCTGCCCCATTTGACCGCTTTGGTATCCCCCCTTCTCAAAACATACAATACTTTGCCAATGAGCTCAAAGGTCAGCAAAATTATATTGTTTTTTAATTATTACAAATTTTTGAATGATAATTAAGTTTTGAAAAAATATCTAAATACGAGACAGTAAAATCACATTTTAATATTTAGATTTATAATTACAATAATGAAATACAAAAGGATACTATTAAAACTCAGTGGTGAAGCACTAATGGGTGATGGGAATTACGGTATAGATTCTAATTTGTTGGAAAAATATTCCAGCCAAATCAAAAAACTTCACGAGTCAGGGATAGAAATTGCTATTGTCATTGGAGGAGGTAATATTTATAGAGGAATAGAAGCTGAAGAATCAGGAATTAATAGAGTTCAAGGAGATTATATGGGTATGCTAGCAACATTAATTAATAGCATGGCTTTACAAAGTCATTTAGAAAAATTAGAATGCGATACAAGACTAATGTCAGGATTTAATATTGATCAAGTATGCGAACCTTTTATCAGGAGAAGAGCTATTAGACATTTAGAAAAAGGAAGAATAGTAATATTTGGAGCTGGACTTGGTAAACCATATTTTACAACAGATTCAACTGCAAGTCTTAGAGCTATTGAAATAGAAGCTGATATTGTTTTAAAAGGAACCAGGGTAGATGGAGTTTATGACTTTGATCCAGAAAAAGTAAAAGAGGCGAAAAAATATTCAGAACTTTCTTTCAAAGAAGCATATGAAAAAAATTTGAATATAATGGACATGACGGCCTTCACACTATGTAAAGAAAATAATTTACCCATAATTGTTTTTGACATGAACAAGCCTGGCAATCTGATTAAATTAGTTGAAGGAGAAAAAATTGGAACATTAATATATTAAAATGGAAGAACTAGATATGATCATAGATGACACAAATGAAAGAATGGATAAATCTATTCAGTTTTTAGTGTCAGAATTAAAAAAAATTAGAGCAGGAAAAGCTATGCCTAGTATGTTAGATGGAATTATGGTTGAATATTATGGTACCCCTACTCCCCTAATACAAGTTGCATCAATAACAACACCGGATAGTAGAACAATATTCATCAAACCTTGGGAAAAGACTATTATTCAAGATATTGAAAAAGCTATTACCAGTAGTGATTTAGGGCTAAACCCACAAAATGATGGTGAAAATATAATCATAAATATCCCCCCGCTTACAGAAGAAAGAAGAATGATATTAGTTAAACAAATTAAAGGTGAAGGCGAAAAAGGAAAAATCAGCATTAGATCAGTAAGAAAAGAATCTAATGAATTGATGAAAAAACTTTCTAACGAAGGAGTATCTGAAGATGCTATTAAAGATGGAGAAAATGAGATTCAAAGAATCACAGATTCAAAAATCAATCGAGTTGATGAAATTATTAAATCAAAGGAAGAAGAGATAACAACTATTTAGTATAATATTTGTTTAGTAATATATCACTCTCAACATTTTCAGGAACTAAGCCTCTTATACTCAAGTTATTTTGGATTTTATTTCTTATCTCAGATGATGAAACATTAAATATTTCAGAAAACTCATATTTATTATTTTCTTTCTCCCTCGGATAAACAATTATTTCAAAATTATCTTGAATAAATTCATGTTCTTTCCAAGAACTTAGGTTTTCATAATTATCTTGCCCCATAATAATTTTAAATTTTTCCTTTGGAAACTCTTTTAATATTTTCTTTAGAGTTTTATAAGTATAATTTGGTTGGGGCATATTAAATTCTATCTTAGAAATAGTAATATTTTTCAAGCTTCTTAATGCAATTTCCATTAACCTTAATCTAATATTTTTATCTAGTATCGAACTTTTTTCAGGACTTTGAGGAGAAAGTATCATCCAAATATTATCAATTTCGGTTTTTTTAAGAATTTCTTCGGAAATTTTAATATGTCCATTATGAATTGGATTGAATGAACCAAAATATAAACCAATACTCATTATTTCAAGAATTTATTAACAATATCTAAAATTTCTATTTTGGATTTCTCAATATTATCATTCATAATTACAACATCAAATTTTTCCTTTTCTACAGTTTCTGATTTTGCCTTAAGTAACCTCTCTTCAATATTTTCCTTGAGATCAGTCCCTCTTTTTTTTAACCTTTTTTCTAAATCTTTAAAAGATGGGACATCAACAAAAATTGATAAAGAATTTTTTCCAAAATATTTTTTAAGGTTTAAACCTCCAACTACATCTACATCAAATATTATATTTTTCCCATTTGAAACTAACCTATCAATCTCACTTTTAAGGGTTCCTTTATAGTCATTATTATATACTTGCTCCCACTCTACAAAATTTTGATTATCTATATTTTTTTTGAATTCATCATTAGAAATGAAATAATAATTTACACCATGAACCTCATTTTTTCTCATTGTTCTCGTTGTTGAAGATACTGAAAAAGATAAAGAAGAAATATTTGTAAGTAAATGAGAGGCTAGAGTAGACTTGCCAGAACCAGAGGGAGCCGAAATGATTATGAATTTAGACATTTGTAAAATTAGCCGATTTTAATTAATTGAGAAATATTATAATAACCTAACAGATCCAAAATCAAATTTTTCTCTATTACCATTAACTTTTATAATAATTCTACCATCATTATCTACATCAACTATTCTTCCTATAAAAACATTTTTATAATTAGCAAAGTTTTGATCTGTATTTAGCTTATATAGATTAGCAATGTATTCAAGTTTTAATTCTTCAATATTTTCAGAAATATCTAAGTATCTTTTTTCAATTTCAGCATTCAGTAGATTTCTAATATGTTTTATATCAGATTCATTTCCACTTTCTTTTAAGATTGATGTTGCGTTTAAATCAAAAAAATTATTTTGATTAATATTTAAGCCAATTCCAATGATAACTTGTTTAATTTTTTTATTGAAAATTTGACTTTCTATTAATATTCCAGAAATTTTTTTATCGTTTATATAGATATCATTAGGCCATTTAACCTTTACATCTTTTAGATCAAGTTTAGTTAGTGTTTCCTTAATCGCCAGGGATATTATAATATGCAACTTAAACTGATCAGATAATGGAATATCTGGTTTTAATAATAAAGAAAAAAGTAAATTTTTACCTCTTTCTGACTCCCAATTATTATTCCTTTGGCCCCTACCACTCAATTGATAGTCAGTCAAAACATATGAACCTTCAACTAAATTATTTTTTCTTGATAATTGAGTCAAAAAATCATTTGTTGAAAGACATTCTGACACATAAATATTAGTTTTGTCTTTAAATGATGAGTTGGCAGATTTTTTGCGCATTGTAAATTAAATATCTTAGCAATATATATTGAAAATAAAAGAAAAAATAAATTCAGATAAACTAAGCGAATTCATAGCAAATTGTATGGATGATAAAAAAGCTGAAGATATCAGAATAATTAATTTGAAAGAAATAGATAACTCAGTTACTGATTATTTCGTTCTAGCTACTGGTAATTCAAACATACATATAGATGCTATAGCTGACGGGATCCAAGAAAATGTTTACAAAGAATATAATGAGAGACCTTGGAAAAAAGAGGGAATAGAAAATAGAGAGTGGATATTAATTGATTTTGTAAATGTTGTCGCACATATATTTGATGAAAATAAAAGAAATTTGTATGAACTTGAAAAATTATGGGGAGACGGAATAATTAAAAATTTTAATTCTAAAAAATGAAAAAGAAACCAAATAAAAATATTATAAATAATAATAACTTCAATAATCAGATATGGATAGTATTTCTAGTATCTATTTTCATTTATCTTTCTTTTGGGTTCTTTTCAACTAAACCAATCACTGTAGACTATAATCGTTTCCAAAAAATGATTAAGAGCCATGATATTTCAAAGATAGTTGTTATAAAAAATCAAGAAATTGTAGAAATATCCCTTAAAGAAGAGGCTCTTCTCAATACTACGTATAAAGATGAATTAGAATCATCAAGTTTATTAAGTAATACTTATGGACCTCATTATAGGTTAGAAGTATCTTCAATTGAATCTTTTGAAAAAAGATATGACGATTTGATAAGTTCGCTTGGTAAAGAAAACACTAATGAGATTGAGTATCTAACTGAAAGTCGAACTGATATATATTCTTTTTTACAAACTTGGGGTTTTACAATTTTAATATTAGTTGGTTTTTGGTTTTTATTAAGAAGGATGTCAACAGGCGGTGGCCCCGGTGGACAAATATTTAATATAAGTAAATCAAAAGCATCACTTTTTGATAAAGAAAGCAAAATAAAATTAACTTTTAAAGATGTGGCTGGTCTAGAAGAAGCAAAAGAAGAAGTTAAAGAAATTGTAGAATTTTTAAAGAATCCTAAAAAATTTACAAAATTAGGTGGTAAAATTCCAAAGGGTGCACTTCTAGTAGGATCACCGGGCACAGGTAAGACATTGCTAGCGAAAGCTGTAGCAGGTGAAGCTAACGTACCTTTCTATTCACTTTCTGGATCAGATTTTGTAGAAATGTTTGTTGGAGTTGGAGCAGCAAGAGTAAGAGATTTATTCAAAAAGGCAAAAGAAAAAGCTCCATGTATAGTATTTATTGATGAAATTGATGCAATCGGAAGAAGTAGAGGAAGAGGACAAATGCCTGGATCAAATGATGAAAGAGAAAATACTTTAAATTCATTACTTGTTGAAATGGATGGTTTTTCTACAGATTCAGGTGTCATTATATTAGCAGCAACTAACAGACCAGATGTTCTTGATTCAGCGTTATTAAGACCTGGTAGATTTGATAGACAGATTTCTATTGATAAACCTGATCTAAAAGGAAGAGAAGAAATTTTCAAAGTACACATACGACCATTAAAGCTAAATGATGATGTGAATGTAAAAAATCTTGCAGCGCAAACACCAGGTTTTGCAGGAGCTGAAATAGCTAACGTATGTAATGAATCCGCTCTCATTGCTGCAAGAAAAAACAAAGATTCAATTGAAATGTCTGATTTTCAAGATGCTATTGATAGAGTAATTGGTGGATTAGAGAAAAAAAATAAAATTATATCTCCAGAAGAAAAGAAAATAGTTGCTTATCATGAAGCTGGTCATGCTGTTGCTGGATGGTATTTAGAACATGCTGATCCCCTTGTAAAAGTGAGTATTGTACCTAGAGGTATTGCTGCACTTGGATACGCGCAGTATCTACCAAAGGAACAGTATTTATATCAAACTGATCAATTACTAGATGAAATGTGTATGGCTCTTGGTGGGAGAGCAGCAGAAGATATAACATTTGGAAAAATTTCCACTGGTGCTTTAAGTGATTTAGAAAGAATTACTAAAATGGCATACAGTATAGTTTCTGTTTATGGCATGAACAAAAACATTGGTAATATATCTTTTTATGATTCTAAACAATCAGACTACAACTTCACTAAACCATATTCTGATTCAACTGCAGAAAAAATTGATTCAGAAGTTAAAAGAATTGTTGATAGTGCATATGATAGAACTAAGAAACTACTTCTTAGCAAAAGAGAACAACTTGAGAAAATTGCTAATAAACTTTTAGAGAAAGAAATTCTATTTCAAAACGACCTTGAAAAACTCATTGGAAAAAGACCATTTAAATCAAATCTTGAATTAAGTCAAGAAGAGAATAGTATTCAAGAAACAAAAGAAGAAATCAAAAATAAAAATGAGTTAGATGGAAAGAATTCAAATCAAACTAAAAAATAATAAAAAAGCATATTTTGCAGGTGATTTCCATCTTGGCATTCCTAACGAGAAATCTTCAATGATAAGAGAGAAGAAGATTATTAAGTGGTTAGATTCAATAGAAAACCATACACAAGAACTTTTTTTAATGGGAGATATTTTTGATTTCTGGTTTGAATATAAATATGTAGTACCAAAGTATTATTTTAATTTTCTATCGAAAATATCAAATATGATTGATAATGGCATTAATGTACACTTTTTCAAGGGCAATCATGATATGTGGACTCTTGATTACTTCGAGAATATAGGTTTAAAAGTTTATGATAATCACCAAAGTTTTAAAATAGATAATTCAAATATAATGGTTGGTCATGGTGATGGTTTGGGTAAAGGAGATAGAGGATATAAAGTCATGAAATCTATATTTAAGAACAGAGCTACACAATTCATGTTTAGAATATTACACCCTGATATAGGTATAAAACTTGGCACCTATCTATCAAAGTCAAATAAAAATAGAGAAGACAATTCCGAAAAAAATAATAATAGAATTTATAATTTTTGTAAAGATTATAATGATAAGGAATCTAATAAAGCATATATTTTTGGTCATTCGCACAAAGTATCTATTAAAAAAATATCGAATTCAAGTACATATTTTAATACTGGAGAATGGTTAAATGAATCAAGCTATCTCGAATTAGATTCAGATAATTTTAAACTTAAAAAGTTTTAAATCTCAAAGAAAAAACCAATTAAACCTGCTGCTATTATTAAGAATATTGGATGAATTTTTGTATTATTTAAAACAACAAATGTCAAAATACATGCTATTATACTATAAAGGCTTATATCAGCTTGTTGCTTAAACATTATAACATAACTTGAATAACATATCAGACCAATAATGCCTATTTTAAAACCATCTATTATAAGTTTAATGGTACTATTTTTTTTAATAAAGTAGTATACTCTCGAAAAAAAAATTATTACTACGGATGAGGGAAGAAAAATAGATAAGGTTGATAAAAAAGCCCCAAGTAAACCATTCATTTTATAGCCAATAAATGTTGCTGTTATTAGAATAGGACCAGGAGTAATTTGCCCCATAGCAATTGAATCTATAAACTCTCGCTGAGTGAGCCAACCTAATTGCTCCACTATAATTTTATCTAAATAAGGAATAAAAACATACCCACCTCCAAATAGGGTGAGAGAAATGTTTGCAAAAACTCTAGAAAGATCAAAGTTAATAGTACTTATTGGCGCAGTATTTAAAAACACCAAAAGAATTGTCATCACTAGGGAAGCTATTATAATTCCTTTTACCCTAATAAATGCCTTTTTTGGATTTGAAATTTTTTTAATCTTATCACCATTATAAAGGAGATTAAGACCACCACAAACTAAAAGGGGTAATATGATTGAAATATAACCTTTAATCGATGATGTTAGTATGAAACTAAGAATTGATAAAAGAATCGCTAAGTTCTTATCTTTAGAGTCCTTATAAAAACCATAAGCAACTGAAAAAATAACAGCAGCAACAACAGGCATCACACCATTAAAAAAAGATGAAAAACCTGGAATATTCTTAGAGTTAATATACAGGTGAGTAAAGATTACCATTATAAAGAAGGAGGGTAATAAAACAGCAACAAAAGACACTACGGCTCCCTTCCATCCTTTCAAAATGAAACCAATATAAGAAGCAACGTTTATAGCCATAGGGCCAGGTAGGAAACTGGCCATTGTTATTGCATCAATTATTTTCTTTTTCTTTATTATTTTTTTTCTAATAGAAAACTCATACCTAATCATTGATATTAACATCATATAACCACCAAAGGATATTGTGCCAGTCTTCAAAAAAGTTAAAAAAAGGCTGAAATAAGATATATTTTTTTTCATAACTTACGGTAAAGTATAAGTAAATTATGAAAAAGGTATTAATAATTTCAGTAATATTTATTATTTCATCTTGTACCAGTGAAATTGATCTAAGAGGAGATTGGAAAGCAACTCATTTAGTTATTAATAATGAAGATTCAGTAGGAGTACCTTCTTTTCCTCTAACTTATTTCAAATCAGATAGCTTAGTTATATATTTTGAGAGATTAATGAGGTACAGTATATCTGGTGATAGTATAATATTCATCAATGAAAGTAATCCTAGGGATACTGTATTAAAATATAAAATAGAAATAATTAATGAAGATAATTTAATATTTTACTATTCTAGAAAAGTTACAGACTCAACAAATAATATAATAAATATTCCTTATCATAGTTTCTGGGAAAGAAAAAAATAAATTCTTTTAACAAAAAAAAAGGGTAATCATATGATTACCCCTTTTTTTCTTGTATTATTTTCTAATACATATTTAGACTAATTAGTTAATGCTGGCCAAGTAGATCCGTCTGCATACCTCATCTCAGCTCTTCCAGCCTCACCGTAAGTATTGGCCCAATCGTAAGTAAAGATTTTACCATCTGAACTTACAGAAGCTGATCCAGGAAGCATTGACCATCCCTCAGCATAATTATCTGATCCACTAATACTCATTACATTACAAGCATCTGTGAATGCAGGACCTTGAGCAGATGTTATTGAATAACCAATAAAAGCCCATGCCCCAGCAGTCATATCATTCTTTAATGTATAAACATTATCAGCAGATCCAACTTTTACAAGTTCGTCCTGGTGTCCAGTTACAGAGTATACCCACCATGATATATCAGAAAGACCTGCGTCTTCTGAGTCAACAATGACAGCACCCTCTAAACTTGAAGGACAAACAATATAAACATTTAATCTAAATAGAGCAGCAAATGCATTAGATGACTGTAAGTTTGGTCCAGTATTATTGTAATCAAAAACACGACCATCATTCATCGTGATTGTAAACCAATATCTGAAATAACTTCCACCATCAACGTCAGCCTGAGTAATACCCAAGGCAGACATAGCAGCATCAAATCCAAGATTAATATCAGAACTAAGATATCCGTCTGCGTTTGTAACAAACTCAGAAGAAGAAATAGTTTTGAAATCTTTTCTGGCAACACTCTTTGCACCTCCACTAATCATGTCAACATACTCAACATCAATATCGTACTGAGCAATGCCAGTACCATTATTAGCATCATAGTACTCTACATGTAAATCTATTGCTGAAGACCCAATATCGAAGTAGTTATACTCACCAGTTTGAGTCATCTTTCTAGCATATGCGCCATATTCCATATCATCGAATAATTCAACAGGTAAATCTGGATCACTACATGATACTGCAAAAACAGCTAAAAACGCTATAAATGATTTTTTTAAATATTTCATAATTAATAAAATTTAAAAATTAGTTTAAACCTGCACCTGCTCTATCCCAGAAAATTTTCTCTCCTAAATCTGTTCTAACAGGAGCATTCTTGTTCAAGTTAGAAAAATCTGAAGGATATGGGAAAAGCCTTGGAAAAGTACCAGCATCAGGAGTCTTCATAGGACCCTGCATCTCAGTTGGATGACCAGTTCTTCTCATAGCATTATACAATTCGATACCATTAGAGAATGAAGCGAGTCTATGCTCTTTTACAATGATATTCATCTTTGCTTCATTATCTGCTGCAGCATCATACGCATTCAATACATAATTGACATAAGAATCAATTACTCTTGACTCAGGTACTGTACCAACTCCGTTTTCGTCAAAGTCACCAACTGGACCCCAACCTGCAGAGTAAGACATTACTGAAGCTATTGATTCTCTAATACCAGCTTCTAACATGTCTTTAGCATTTTCACTAGAAAGACCATCAAGAGCAGCTTCCGCTCTCATGAAGTAAACATTAGCAGCCATTAATAAAGGAGCATGACCGTCTCCGCCTCCACCCATGGTTCCGAGTTGCTGAGTGTGAATAGTTGTAGCTGAACCAGCTTCAACAGCACCATCAGTCTCAGATGCAGCATCACCATCATCATATGCACCAGCTGCAGGATAAATACCACGAGATGTTCTCTTTCGACCATCTGGAGGAGTTCCGTCATTGTTTCCATGATCCCTACCCCAGTATCCTTTTGCTAAAGCTGCATCAACAGTAGTTAAAGAGCTAGCAGCACAGAAAGGCCAAGTTTTTGTCTCTCCGTATGCATTAGTATACTGGTTGTCATACCAGACTGGTCTAGTTTCAGGAACAACACAATCGATAGTAAATAAGTCTTCACCTACAATTTGCAAGTCCTGTCTCTTATAATAATACCTAAGTCTTGGATCAGGAAAAGGCTTTTCTTCCATTAACTCCCACATGAAGTAGTTAGATTGATATGGGCCAGCACCAGATTCATATGCACCAGCATACCACGGGTGTCTAGAATCAGGATTTTGTCTGTTACTTCCGTATTGAAAAACCCAATCATCAGCCTTACTATCTATAACACCTGCAGATAAAGCAGCCGATATCTTTCCAGCATTACCTTCATTTAGAGCAAGTCTAAACTTAAGTGTGTTAGCAAGGGTTATCCACTTAGCTTTATCACCACCATAAAAAATGTCCACAGCTGGACCACCAATAGCAGTTTTACCTAAATCTACAATTGCCTCATCATATAATCCTTCGATTGCTGCGTACACAGTTTGTGCATCATCAACTTTAGGACTAAGGTTTTCTGTTCCTTGCCATGCCTCAGAATAAGGAATTGCACCATGCTTGTCAACAAGCATTTGTAAAGCATATCCTTTTAAGATTTTACCAGCACCAACATGAATCCAAGATTCAGCAGCAGCACCAGCCTCAACCATAGCATCAATATCAGGAATTAAACCAGAATAAGCAGAATTCCATGAACCATTAAAACTAGAAGATAAGTAAGCATTGTCATACGTCTCACCCCATGTCATACATGCAACCCTAGCTACTTGAAGCAATGGAGTTTGATTTCCATACCACCAACCCCCAAAACTAGTTTGAACAGAGTTCCAGTATAAATCAAGACCTGCGTTTTCAGCAGTTACAGCATTCGGGTTGTTTAACTGATCAAGATCAGTAATCTCACATGAATACCCAACAAACATGAAAGCTATTATTAAGTATAATTTATTTAATTTTTTCATAATATTTAATATTTAAAAAATTAGAATGTTAAACTTAGAGTTGCACCATACTTCTTAGCAGTAGGACCAGTCATCTCATCCCAACCTCTAGCATTAGATCCAGTACCATAACTTATAACCTCAGGGTCAAAGTTTGCACCTCTCGGAAAATTATATGCTAAATGCCATAGATTTTGAGCAGAAACAGTTAAACTCGCGCTTCCAAATGGAGTACCATTAAGGAATGATTTAGGAGCAACTAAAGAAAGAGAAACTTCTCTTAGTCTCATCACTGAAGCATCATACACAGAGTTTTCATCATAGAATACTCCAGTATTTGGCCAATAATGAGCGTTAGCTGTAGTTTGTTTAGTATTAACAGCACCATCATTAGTTAATCCAGTAGTTACTACAGGAACGAATCTATCGAAACCAGTTTCCTCAAGAATACCTCTACCAAGTAAAGTTGAACTAGTAGTAGAGAATACATCTCCACCTACAGAAGCATCAAACTGAACTCTAGCAGTTAACCACTTATAAGTTAAGGTATTAGTTACACCATAAACAAAATCTGGATTAGGATCACCAATTACTGCATAACCAAGTTGTTGGTATCCACCATTTGAATTAACAATTGGAGTGTAATTAGTTCTATCGTCCCAATGAACTTGCTTATGATCAGTACCATCAAGGCTACCATAATCTCTCTTGATAATATCACCTTCCATTATACCAAAAGGTAATCCAGGAATTGCAATATTTCCTCTACCAACATAACCTGCAACATATATTTTTTCAACACCATCAGCAATAGAAAGCACCTCACTTCTTAATAATGAGAATTGTCCCGATACTTCCCATGTAAAGTCTCTAGACTGTACAGGAACTAAAGAAACAATTGCTTCTAAACCTTTGTTATTAATAGACGCTGAGTTTACAGTTGAAGATCTATAACCTGTAGTTGCATCAAGATCTAAATCAATGATAAGATCTTCAGAATCCTTAGTAAATAAAGATAAATCTATACCAACTCTATTCTGGAAAAACTTACCCTCAATTCCAAGTTCAATTTCTTTGTGAATCTCAGGTGTTAATCCTGGATTAGCAAAGAATGTACTTACATTATTCGAATTAAGAAGTGTACCACCAGAAGTTTGGAAAACTTTAGTTCTAGTTACCAACGATCCTCTAGTTGAGTATGGCGAAGGGTAACCTGCAGAAGTTCCAAATCCAAATCTAACTTTTAAAAAGTTTAAATTCTGATTAGATATACCTAATGCATCAAATGGTAATACCGATAAAGAAACTGAAGGATATAAAAATGATCTGTTTTCAGGCTCCAAAGTAGAAGTCCAATCATTCCTAGCAGATGCAGTTAAAAATCCCCAATCTTTATATCCTAAAGAAAGGTTTGCATATGCACCATAAGTATTCTCTCTAAGTACGTAAGAGTTTGCAGTAGTTACTGTAAAGTTACTATGGTCAAAGAAGTCGAAAATGAACATATCAGAACTAAATATCTGAGCTAATTCATAATTTCTTGATTGTAAGTTTGCACCTACTAAGAAATCAAAATCTAAATCTTCAGATAGTTCTACTGATCCATTAAGGTTAACTACTTGATCATAATTAATATTATTTCTATATGACGTTTGATAGGCTCCTAAAACAGCATAACCCATAACTCCATTCTTATTAATCATGTAGTTATTCAGCATATTCGTTCTATCAAGACCTATTCTGTATGTCAGATTTAAGAAATCAGCAACTTCATAACTGAGGGTAACATTACCAATAAATCTGTTAACATCGTCTTTGTCCCTAGAATTGTGTAAAGTCCATAATGGATGTTGCATTCCGTTATCTCCCCTGTAGTATACACTACCACGAGTATCTGGTCTTTCATATTCTAATCCGAATAAATTCCAACTTCTAGGAGTATATAAAACATTACCAAATAAAGAAACATTACTTGCATTTGAGTTTCTACTCGGAGCAACTGGTGGCTTATTAGCTTGAGATTCAATATAATTGAATGAAGCATTAATTTTTAAACCATTTGCAAGCTGAGTATTAGCACCTAAAGCAAAATTATGTTTTCTATAATCGTTGAAAGGAATATATCCATTGTCTTTAGTCCAACCATAATTTGCTTTTATTGATGAAGAACCAACTTGAGCATTAATACCAATAGAGGTATTTTGTTGAGAACCATCGACAAAGAAGTTCTGTAAATTGTCATAAGCTTGGTACTTCCATCTTGCACCTACGTACTGAGGAAAAACAGCATTCCAAGAGCTTCTGTCATAAGGATGTTTTATCGTACCATCAGTTAATCCGTTTCTATTAGGATCATCAAAAGGAGCTCCCCAGTTACTAAATGCAGCTGATGCTCTATTTTGCCATCCATTACCATACTGATCTTGATCGTCTGGTACACTAGCTACCTGATTTACAAAATATGATTGGCTATATGAAACTTCTAAACCTTTATTAGATGTGCTTCCAATTTGACCAGTTTTGGTCGTAATAAGGATCACACCATTTCTACCAGCCTCACCGTATAGTACGGTAGCAGCAAGTCCTTTTAGCACACTTATCTCTGCTACGTTGTTAGGATCAAGATCTAAAAATCTACTAGAAGCAGTTGCACCACCACTAGTAAAGCCTCTATCCGAATAAGTTGAACCGTCAATCGGCACACCATCTAAAACGAATAAAGGTTGATTAGAACCTGAAATTGAGGTATATCCTCTAATAATAATATTAGTACCAGTTCCAGAAACACCACTTTGTGAAGTGATATCAACACCAGGAACTTTACCTCTTAACAACCTAGCTATGTCTGCTTCGGGTCTAGCTTCAAGCTGTTCACCACCAACAGAAGTTACTGCATAACCAAGTGCAGCTTTTTCTTTGGTGATACCCAATGCAGTTACAACAACCTCTTGAAGTTCTTCAACATCAGAGCTCATAACTACATCCACCACTGATCTAGCACCAATTGCAACTTCTTGCGATACTAAACCAATAAATGAAAATACTAAGGTACCTCCATCACTAGGAACATCTAGCGAGTATGAACCATTGACATCTGTAGTAGTACCAATAGTCGTACCTTGAAGGATCACGTTAACACCAGGAAGACCACTACCGTCTTCGTCAGATGAAACAGATCCAGAAATAGTTCTGTCTTGAGCCCAAACATTTGAAGCCAAAAACAAGAAACTAACTAGTATAAATCTAAACATAGTTTAATTGATATTTAATTAATAGTTGTTTAACAATAATTAACTGTGATTTTACCAATTTTCTCAAAAAATGAGAGAAAAAAGAATACACCACAGACAAGTCTCCCTACCCAAAATCCTCATTTAGAGCAAGGAAACGAATATTTTAAGGTTTTTTAACAAAAAACCCATTGGCTATTTTAATAATTACAGATGAGAAATCAATGATATTTCTAATTTTTTTTCAATAATTTATTTACGATTTATTCACATTAAATTAACATGTGAAAAAGTTTTTCCAGTGTTTTTTTTAAAGAAGACTAGTTGTTGATCTTGAATTCTATTCTCCTATTCTCAGGGCCATCATAATTAGGTCTAATTGGTAATGAATTTCCAAAGCCTTTATAATATATATTTTTTATAGTAGGATCAATTGATAGTATAAACTTAACAACAGCCTCTGCTCTTGCTTCTGATAAACTATAATTATATTCATCAGAACCAACATTGTCTGCATGACCAGAAATCTGAATTTCTTTAAAATTATTATTACCTAACCACTGAGATATTATTGATAAGTATTTTTTTGAATCACTACTTAACTCATAACTATCAAAATCAAAATATATATTTTTCAATATAATATTTTCATCCAACCTACTCATAAAGATATCAATAGTATCACTCGACAAATCTTCAATGACACTAGGGAAATAAGCCTTTGACTCAGCTATTATTGAAGAGTTAGAATAAAAATCCTCATTATATTTTGATTGGTTACTAAATCTTTTTCTTTCTCCATCATTTATAATAAACAAATCACTTATTATTTCTTCACCTGTCTCTTTATCATATGTTCTGACAAGTTTATTAACTTGTATAGGCTCATATTTTTTGGAAATTTGTCCATAGATTATTTGTGACTTCTTATTTGACATGATATCCTCAACGGTCAACAAAAGATTATCACCCCATATAAATATTGATGTCTCATCAAGATATGAATTTACGGAAGAGCCAAGATTAAATATTAAGTTATTATCTAATAAATAAATATCATAACCACCATAGGAATTATCTCTATTTGAGGAAAAATAAAAAATAGCATCGTTAACAACTGGAGATACCTCCTCATGTTTTGTGTTAACCTCCTTAAAATTCAATGCTTTAGAAAATGATCCATCTTCTTTTATTACTGAATAATAAATATCTCTTCCACCCACTCCACCTGGCCTATTTGATACAAAGTATAGCGTACCATCATACATGAAAGGTTGTGAATCCCAAAAAGCTGAATTTACGTTATCATCAAATTTTCTAGGCTTAGACCATAAATTACCTTTCATTTGAGAGTAGTATATATCGCAAGAGTTATTCTTAAAGTCCATCTCACAAGAGGTAAACACCATAAACTTTCCATCATCAGAAAATGATGGAGTACCCTCATTGTTCTCAGAATTAAGACTAATGTAGGGTTTAAAATCAGTAAAATTATTATTAGATAAAGACGCTGTTACAATATTTTCATCATCAAAAAGGTTTCCACCTTCTCTTACTGTAAAGAATAACTTTTTTACATTTTGATCAAAGTGGGGAGAATATTGATAGTACCATCTATCTATAGAATCATTTTTAATGTAAGATATTAATTGATTATTTGTGTTATTGATGTAGTAATTAATATTACTTCTATATTTTGATAATGAAATAAACTTCAATGTATCATCAATAGAATCAAAATGTTTTTTTGACTCTGATATGTTACCACTTAAAAAATAAAATTCACCCAAATAATAACTTACATCATCCTTATTTTGCTGGCATAATTTGTCATTATAAACTAAAAGCCAGTTCTTATAATCTGAGAACATATTTATTTTTTTATACGATAACCCTAATTTATAAATAGCAGGACAAAAATCAGGGTCAGACTTTAAAGATTTTAAAAATAAATCAATTGCTGAATCAAAATCTCCTATTGAATATAATGCATTACCCTCTTTATAAAATTTAGTTGCTTTCTTATAATTCTGGGAATAAGATTGACTTGAAAGAAAATTAAAGAAGCATAAAAAAATTAATAATCTAGTCAACACCTAAATATTTATGGGTTTGTAGTGATATTTTCCACTTTGGATTACTCTTAATATATTCTAGAATACTAGAATTAATTTTTTCAGATTTTGACCATTCCGGCTGTAAAATAAGATCAGGATTATTCTTAATTTTTTTTAAATTTTCTTCAGCCCACAAAAAGTCCGAATTATTATAAATTATTATTTTTAATTCGTCAGATAACTCAAAGAATTCGTCTAACGGTTCCTTAAATTTTTTAGGTGAAAAACAAATCCAGTCAAAGTTACCTGACAAAGGATGAGTTCCTGATGTCTCTAAATGTATCTTTTTATCATATTCCTTTAGAATAGTTGTTAGCTCAGTTAAGTCATGCATTAGAGGCTCACCACCAGTTATAACAATTATTTCGGCAGGTGATTTTAGTACATCATTTACTATTTCTTTGACAGTTTTAAATTGGTTTTCATCAATGTCCCACGAATCCTTCACATCACACCAGTGACAATTTACGTCACAACCAGCTAATCTAATGAAATAAGATGGTTTACCAGTATGAGTTCCCTCACCTTGGATACTATAAAAAGTCTCCATTACTGGAATTTTAGAATCAGATCTTGAACTTATCACAATATACTTTTAGTGTATTTTGAAGTAAAGAGACAATAGTCATCGGACCAACGCCACCAGGAACAGGTGTAATAAGACTAGCTTTTTTAGAAACATTTTCAAAGTCAACATCGCCAACAATTTTATAGCCGGATTTTTTAGAAGAGTCTTCTACTCTAGAAATACCAACATCAATTATTGCAACTCCTTCCTTGACCATATCTTGAGTAACTAAATTAGGTTTACCAACAGCAGATATTATAAGATCAGCATCAATTGTTAGAGATTTTAAATTTTTGGTTTTGCTGTTACAAACAATTACTGTAGCATCTTCTCTCTCAACTAGCATTTGAGCAATAGCACCGCCAACATTTCTGCTTGCACCTAGCACAACACACTTTTTTGAATCTATATCTATTCCATACCTTTCAATTAATGTCATAACTCCAAGGCCAGTAGCTGGCATTAATTTTTTCTTTTTAGAGGTAATACTTCCAATATTATCGTTCGTAAACCCATCAATATCTTTGGACGGATCAATAGATTCAATTACTTTCTGAACACTAATTTGATCAGGCAAGGGTAATTGAACAATAAAACCATCAAGATTTACATCAGAATTAAATTTCTTTATGATATTTAATAATTCCTGCTGATTAATGTTATCGTTTAAATTAATTAACTCCGCATCGATCCCTACACTCTCACAAGCCTTAAGTTTTGCATTCACATAAATTCTACTGGGACCATGAGCTCCGACCAGAATAATTTTTATAGATGGGGCCCTATTACCTTTAGAAATAGAAAATGAAATCTTTTTTGTTATTTCATCTTTTATTTCACTTGCTACTTTTATTCCGTCAATTAAATTATTCATCTATTTTAAGTACTGCTAAAAATGCATTTTGTGGAATTTCTACATTTCCGACTTGTCTCATCCTTTTTTTACCTTTTTTCTGTTTTTCTAAAAGCTTTCTTTTCCTTGTTATATCACCACCATAACATTTTGCTGTAACATTTTTTCTTAAAGCCCTAACAGTTTCTCTTGCAATAATTTTATTTCCGATAGAGGCCTGAATAGCAATTTCAAACATCTGACGGGGTAATAATTCCTTTAATTTTTCACAAAGTTTTTTACCCCAAGTATATGCTTTGTCTCTGTGAACGATAGCTGAAAGTGCATCAACCTTATCGCCATTAAGCATTATATCCAGTTTAGACATTTTTGATTCAGAAAATCCGGTGAGTTCATAGTCTAAAGATGCATAACCCCTTGATATAGATTTTAATTTATCATAAAAATCAAAAACGATCTCGGAAAGAGGTAAAATAAATGATAATTCAACTCTATCTTTTGATAAATAAACCTGATTTTGTAGCGCCCCCCTTCTGTCAATACATAATTTAATTATACCGCCTATAAAATCAGATTTTGTGATGATCTGAGCAGATATTACTGGCTCTTCAATTTTCGATATCTCATTTGGCTCTGGCATTTCTGAGGGAGCATAAATACTATTAAGTTCACCATTAGTTTTATAACAATTAAACTCAACTGATGGTACAGTTGTAATTACAGACATATTAAATTCTCTATCTAGTCTTTCTTGAATTATATCCATATGGAGCATACCAAGGAAACCACATCTAAAACCAAATCCTAACGCAGCTGAGGTTTCAGGCTCCCATACAAGAGAGGCATCATTTAATTGTAATTTTTCTAATGAATTTCTCAATTCCTCATAATCAGAACTATCTACAGGATATATTCCAGCAAATACCATAGGTTTAACATCTTCAAAACCTTTTATAGCTTCTACAGAATTATTATCATTATGTGTTATTGTGTCACCAACTTTTACCTCCTTAGCATTTTTAATACCAGAAATTAAGTAACCTACATTTCCTGAAGAAATCTCACTTTTTGACTCTTTTTTTAATTTTAAAATTCCAATTTCATCAACGTCATACTCTTTACCTGTATTAACAAATTTAACTTTATCTCCCTTCTTAATTTTACCATTAAATACCCTAAAAAGAACTTCAATTCCCCTATATGAATTATATACTGAATCGAAAATCATAGCTTGAAGCGGCTTTGAGTCATCACCAAGAGGAGGGGGTATTTTATCTATAATCTCCTTTAATAGACTTTCTATTCCTATACCATCTTTAGCACTAACGTGCAAAATATCTTCTTTCTCACATCCTATAAGATCTATAACCTGATCAGAAACTTCTTCAATCATTGCTCCTGGCAAATCTATTTTATTTAGCACTGGAATAATTTCTAAGCCTTGCTCAAGAGCAAGATATAGATTTGAAATAGTTTGAGCTTGAATACCTTGAGAAGCATCCACTACTAAAAGAGCCCCTTCACATGAAGCAATTGATCGTGATACCTCATAGGAGAAATCAACATGACCAGGAGTGTCAATTAAGTTTAAAGTAAAAACTGAATTTTCATGTTTATGAGACATTTGAATCGCATGAGATTTAATAGTTATACCCCTCTCTCTCTCAAGATCCATATTATCAAGAAGCTGATTAGTCATCTCCCTAGAATCAACAGTTCTGGTAAACTCCAAAAGTCTATCTGCAAGAGTACTCTTGCCATGATCAATGTGAGCTATAATGCAAAAATTTCTTATTTTTTCCATAATGTGAGACCCAAAATTAGACAATAAATATCTATTTTATTTGGTTAATTTCCATCTTTTATGAGACCACAACCAATCTCCAGGATTCTGAATAATTTGATTCTCCAATTGTTTAGCATATTCTTTAATTATTGAATTTTTATCTGAGGATTCAGAAGCGGAAATTTTTATAAATTTTACAGCATATTTTCCTCTAGATTCTCTTACCATTGAAGCATAATAAACTACACTATTAGTTACTCTAGGAATATAATTTATAGAATCAAAAAAAGCAGTATCCTGATTTAGCATTCTTGCCCATTCAATTCTATTTTTTTTATTTGGAGATTGATCAGCAACTACCCCTAAAATTTTTATATCATTAATATCACTTTTAAGCTTTGAAATAGCATCTTTTGACTCTAAAAGAATAGATCCAAATCTTGATCTTGATTTATACATAATTTCATCAAACGTTGAACTGGAAAGTTTTTTATAAATAAAATGAAGATTTGATATTAAATTAATCTCAGCAGATATAGCAAGCCATTCCCAGTTACATTGGTGGCTTGTTAAAACTACTACCCTCTCATTATTTGATATATGGTTATTGATAATATCTATATTTCTAAAGGATACGTGTTTTAATAAATCCGCTTTTTTGATTGAATAAGATTTGATTGTCTCAAAGAAAATATCACAAAAATTTTTATAAAACCTTTTCTTAATTTTCTTAAACTGTTCCTCTGAAAGATCGGGGAATGAATTTTTGATATTTGTTTCAACTACTTTTTTTCTATAAAATCTTGATATAAATACATAAAAAAAATCTGAAAAAACATACAAAACTTTAATAGGCAATTTTGATACTAGATGATAAAAGAATTTCATATAACTAAATAATTTTATTTAGCTTATTACTTTTTGAATCACTTTCGATTTGAATAATCTCTTTAATTGATTTATCCCTTCTTATTAATGTTTTGACATATTTCCAAGTTGCCTGAACTTTATCTCTATTGAAGTCTAAAATTAGGTAACCATGATCCCTTGTATTTGTATATTTAAGATGCGGGTTGATAGACTCATCTGTTATGTAATTTTCATGGTCAATTAAATTTTGTAGAGGAACATTAGAAAACCTTTCATCAGAATTTCCTGAATTTATACTTGGGGTACCAAATTCCAATGCATACGGTTTTATAGGGAAGTCAGATTCTAATGGAATATGATTTACCTCAAAAGCCCAAGACTGATGTGTGTCACCCGTAATAAAAACAACATCATTTATATCATTACTAACTATATGATCAGCAATTCTTTGTCTCTCAACAGGATAGCCATCCCACGAATCTAAATTTATATTAAAGTCTGGTCTTCCATAATTTAAGTATGAAAATATAACTTGATTACCTATTATTTTCCACTGGGTTGAATTATCGGATAAATTATTTAAAAACCAATTAAGTTGAACCTCGCCAAGCATAGTCCTGTCAGACTCAAATAAACTTGAATCTTGTAAACTGCTCGCTTGTTTTGTTCTACCCTCCAGCCTTTCTTCTAGAATTATGAGATCTGCTAAACTACCAAAAGTAAACTTCCTGTATGGCATTTGATTTTCTCTTATTGGCTGCCACTCGTAATAAGCTTGAAGTGCAAATGAAATTCTTTCATTAAAATTTCCTTCTTTTTCCTCTTGATGATTTTCAGCTCCATCTTTATATGTATTATTAGCAGTTTCGTGATCATCCCATATTAAAATAAAAGGATGACTACTATGAGCACTTATTAAATCAGGGTCTAATTTGTATTGAGAGTGCCTTGTCCTGTAGTCTGTCAAAGAAACAATTTCTTTATCAGGTAAATGTAATCTTTTGAAAATCCCATTGCTATAATCACGAGACTTATACTCATAAATATAATCTCCTAAATGTATTACTGCATCTAAATCCTCATCAGCAAGTGATCCATAAGCATTAAAAAAGCCTCTTTGATAGTCACTACAGCTAATTGCTGCTATCTTTAGTGAACTTGTAGAATCACTAATTGTTTTTGTTCTGCCAACCATTGATTCTTTTCCTAAAGCTTCAAACTTATAAAAATATGTTTTGCCAGGACTTAATTTGTCCACATCAACTTTTACAGTATAATCTCTTTCATTATTTGTAATAAACACACCTTCATTTATAATTTCATTAAAATCCTTTGATTCAGATATTTTCCATTTTACAGAAATTTCACTTAACGTTTTTTCAGGTGTAACTCTAGTCCAGATTATAACTTTATTTTCTAAAGGATCACCTGATGCTACTCCATGATAGAAAGGGGCCATAGAATCAACTTTAAGACCATCAACGTCTTCAATAAATGATAATTCTTTATTTGTACAATTAATTAAAATAAAAATTGCACAAAAAAGATAAACTAAAACTGAAAGAGACTTTTTCATTTTCATAATATGTAAAATTAGATTATTAATGTATTACACAATGAATATAAGTGAATTATATTTGAGTCCAAAATGAAAATATCAGCATCAATATACTCAAACAACGACAGAAGTTTAGAAATCCTTATTCAAGATCTTGATAAATACAATATTGATATGTTTCATGTTGACTTTAATGACAAAAAAATAGAGTTCAATAAGATCGAGGAAGATATTAAAGAAATTAGAAAGATTAGCAATAAGCCTATTGACTTACATATTATTTCAGATAACCCAAATAAATATGAGAACTTCATTATTGAAAATGAGATCGAATTTGTAACATACCAATTAGAAAATATTAAGGATGAATTAGAGTTTCCTAACTCAGTTAAGACTCAATTTGGTATTGCAATAACATCAGATACAGAGGTAAGTAAATTTGAAAATTACAAAAACAATTGTGATTTTATTCTTCTTATGACTACTACTCCAGGAGAAAGTGGAGGTAAATTCAATAAAATTAATTTTAAAAAAATAAGAGATTTCAAGAATACATATCCATCAAAAAAGGTTCATATAGATGGAGGGGTAAATGATGAAATTGCATTTATACTTAGAATTCATGGCGTTAAATCTGTTGTGTCTGGATCATATCTTGTTAACGGTGATATTGCAAAGTCTTTATTGGAACTAAAATCATCAGTATCATCATCTCAAATTAAAGTAAGTGAGTTTATGCTTAATAGAAATGAGTCACCAATTGTAAATGAAAATAGCAAAATAGATGAAATTTTATCTACTATCGAAAAATATGATCTAGGTTTTACTTGTGTAGAAAATAGAAAAAAAGAATTAATTGGAATTATTAGTATGGCAGATATACGAAAAAGTTTAATTAATAATATAGAAGCTTTTAGCACTTTTAAAGCTGAGGACATTATAAATAAGAATCCAATAATTATAAAGGAGGGTGATAGTATTAATAATATGTTGAAGACTATTCAAAACCATAATTTTCTTATATCTTTTATTCCCGTTACTAATGAAGTAATGAAGTTAGTAGGGCTAGTTACATTTTTTAATCTAATAAAAAGCGAATCATGATTATTCATTTACAAGAAAACATATCTGTCGATAATGCAAGAAAAATTTCATCAGAGCTAGAAGGAAAATTAATATTCAATAACGAAAATAAATTGATAATAACATCCTCTAAAACAAAATTTATTGATAAAAAATATGAAGACTTTATCTCAGAAAAATTTGTTTTAGAATCAGATATTCAATTATCAAGTAAAGATTATATTAAAAAAACTAGAAAGGTAAAAATAAATAATATTGAAGTCGGAGGGGAAACAAATAACACACTAATGATAACTGGTCCATGTTCTATTGAAAGTGAAGATCAAATTAGAGAATCAGCTAATTTATTAAAGAAATTAAATCTTACTACACTTAGAGCTGGTTGTTTTAAACCTAGAACATCACCATATTCTTTCCAAGGACTTGGTGTAGAAGGATTGAAAATGTTATCGGATATAAGAGATGAGTTCGGATTTAATATAATTTCAGAGGTTAAAGACGCATCTCACGTTGATGATGTCATAAAATACACTGATATTATTCAAATCGGAGCCAAAGCAATGTATGATCATGGCATCCTCAGAGAAACAGGCCAACAAAATAAGCCTGTACTCCTTAAAAGAGGTTTTGGATCTAATCTACAGGAGTTTGTCCAGGCTGCTGAGTTTATTTTATCAGAAGGAAATCCAAATGTAATTTTATGCGAGAGAGGAATTAGAACTTTTGAAACAAAGACTAGGTTTACTTTAGATTTATGTGGAGTTTCTTTTTTAAAGGAGTATACCAATTTGCCCATCATATTAGATACCAGTCATGCTATGGGATATAGTTATGGAGTTCCTGATCTGACTAGAGCTTGTGTAGCAATGGGAATAGATGGTTTATTAATAGAGAGTCATCCTAACCCAAAAGTTGCAAAGTCTGATGCATCTCAGCAACTAAACTTTAAAGAATTTGAAGAAATGTTTTCAAGCTTAGTTCCAATATGTAAAGCTGTAAATAGAAATTTGATATGAGAATACCTAAAATAAAAATGCTTATTCTAGATGTAGATGGTACCATGACAGATAATGGCATATATATTGATGAAAATGGCATTGAATCTAAAAGATATAACGCAAAAGACGGGGTAGGTATTTATGAGCTTATTAAAAAAGGTGTGAAAATTGGAATTATAAGTCATTCAGAGAGAGGTGATGGAATTAAATCAAGAGCATCTTATCTAGGTATTAAAAGCTGTTATGTAGGAAATGCACCAAAAGATAAAATCTTAATTGATTGGATAAATGAAGATAAAATTACATTAGAAGAAGTTGCGTTTATTGGAGATGATATAAATGATATGAGTATAATTGATATTGTTGGTTTTAGTGCTTGCCCTAGCGATGCGTCTCAACCTGTTAAAGAAAAAGTATCATTAGTACTAAATACTAAGGGAGGATATGGTTGTGTAAGGGAATTTAGTGATTTATATTTGAGCCAAATTTAAAAGAATGAGTGTTCTAGTTAATAAAAACTCCAAAGTAATAGTTCAAGGATTTACAGGATCTGAAGGAACTTTCCATGCTTCTCAAATGCTAGAATATGGCACAAATGTAGTAGGTGGAGTTACTCCTGGAAAAGGTGGTACATCACACTTAGAAAGACCTGTATTTAATACTGTCTATGATGCAAAAAAAAATACTGGAGCCAATGTTTCGATAATTTTTGTTCCTCCAGCTTTTGCTGCAGATGCAATTTTAGAATCTATAGACTCTGATATTGAAGTTGTTGTTGCAATAACCGAGGGTATTCCAGTTAAGGATATGATTAAAGTTAAATCCGCATTAAAAAACAAAAAAAGTACTTTAATCGGCCCAAATTGTCCAGGAATTATAACTCCTGAAGAAGCTAAAGTTGGCATTATGCCTGGTTTTGTTTTCAAAAAAGGAAATGTTGGTATAGTCTCAAAATCTGGAACCTTGACATATGAAGCTGCAGACCAAGTTGTTAAAGCAGGGTTCGGAATATCTACTGCAATTGGTATAGGTGGCGATCCAATTGTTGGTACCTCTACTTTGGATGCTATAAAATTATTTATGAGTGATACTGAAACTTCAGGTATAGTTATGATTGGAGAAATAGGTGGTAACTATGAAGCTGAAGCTTCAAAATGGATTAAAGATAATGGTAACCAAAAACCAGTAGTTGGTTTTATTGCAGGTCAAACTGCACCAAAAGGAAAAAGAATGGGTCATGCAGGTGCAATAATTGGAGGTAAAGACGATACTGCTGAAGCTAAAATGAAAATAATGAGGGAAAGCGGACTAACTGTTGCTGAATCCCCTGCAAATATTGGATCAAAATTAAAAGAAGTTCTATAAGTGAATTACTTCATTATATGCAGCAGCTGTTGCTTCCATTATTGCTTCTGACATTGTAGGATGTGGATGTACTGACTTTATAATTTCATGAGCAGTTGTCTCTAATTTTCTTGCAGCAACTACTTCAGCAATCATTTCAGTAACATTATAACCAACCATATGACAACCTAACCATTCTCCATATTTTTTATCAAATATAACTTTAACAAATCCATCTGAATGTCCAGCAGCATTTGCTTTTCCTGAAGCAGAAAAAGGAAACTTACCAACATTTATTTCATAACCTAGATCTTTGGCTTGCTTTTCAGTAAATCCAACTGAAGCAACTTCGGGACTACAATAAGTACATGATGGAATATTATCATAATTTAAAACCCCTGGATTTTTACCAGCCATCTTTTCAACACATATAATTCCTTCAGCAGAAGCAACATGTGCCAGAGCTGGTCCTTTTATCACATCTCCAATCGCATATATACCATCAATATTAGTTTGATAATAATCGTCAACATTTATCTTACCCTTTTCAGTAATTATACCAAGCTCTTCAAGTCCAATATTTTGAATATTTGTTTCAACTCCAACCGCAGATAATACAACATCGCAATCAATTACAGATTCTTTTTCGTTACTGGAGTAAGTTACTTTACAACCCTTACTATTAGAAGAAACGGCTTTAACTTCTGTATTTGTTAAAATCTCAATTCCTGATTTTTTGAATGACTTTTCTAGCTGTTTGGAAACATCTATATCTTCTAATGGAAGAATATTTGGCAAGTATTCAACTAATGTAACCTTAGTTCCTATACTATTATAGAAATAAGCAAATTCTGAACCAATAGCACCTGAACCAATTACAACCATTGATTTAGGTTGTTTCTTTAAAGTCATTGCTTTTCTATACTCAATAATTTTCTCACCATCTAGCTTTATATTTGGTAATTCTCGTGATCTACCCCCGGTAGCAATAATTATATTATCAGCTTTATAATTTTTTTTATTTTTTTTATCATCTTCAACCTCAACTTCATTTTTGGAAATAATTTTACCAAATCCATTGATGATATCAATCTTATTTTTTTTCATTAAAAAATTAACACCTTTACTCATACCGTCAGCAACACCTCTACTTCTATTTATAATAGAATCAAAATCAATACTTGAACTTTTAATATTAATACCATAGTCGCTTGAATGACTAACATAATCAAAAACTTGAGCACTTTTTAGAAGGGCTTTTGTAGGAATACATCCCCAGTTTAAACATATTCCACCTAAAGATTCTTTTTCGACAACAGCAACTTTCATTCCTAATTGAGAAGCTCTAATAGCTGCTACATATCCTCCAGGACCAGATCCAATAACTATTAAATTGTATGACATAATTATATTTTTTTGACAAATTTATATTCTAAATGTTTATAATAAAACTATTGATAATTTTATCTTAAAATTTGTAAGAAAGTTTATATAATTTTAAGCTCATTCAATTAATTAATATGAAAAATCTAAAAAATAAAACTGCAATAATTACTGGAGGTTCAAAGGGTATAGGAAAAGGAATTGTTGAAAAATTCGCTAAAGATGGATGTAATGTTGCATTCACTTATCTGAGTAGTGAATCATCTGCAAATGAAGTTGAAGAAAAAGCAAAATCTTATGGTGTAAAAGTAATTAAATATAAATCCGATGCTTCAAGCTTTGAACAAAGTAGTGAACTGATTGATAATGTAATTAAAGATTTCGGATCATATGATATACTAATAAATAACGCAGGAATTACAAGAGATAACCTTTTATTAAGAATGGATGAAGAGTCATGGAAAAAAGTAATTGATATTAATTTAAACTCTTGTTTTAATCTAACAAAATGTGCAATTAGAGAATTTATGAAAAAAAAAGAAGGTGTAATTATCAATATTAGCTCTATAGTTGGCGTAAAAGGAAATGCAGGTCAATCAAATTATTCAGCTTCAAAAGCAGGAATAAATGGATTTACAAAATCAATAGCATTAGAATTAGGATCTAGAAATATTAGATGTAATGCAATTGCTCCCGGATTTATAGAAACTGACATGACAAGTCAAGGAGATGGTAAGTTATTAGAAAGCTGGATAGAGTCTATTCCTCTAAAAAGAGCTGGTAGTATAGATGACGTCGCAAACTTATGTTCATATTTAGCCTCTGATGAAGCATCTTACATAACAGGTCAAATAATAAAGGTAGATGGGGGGCTAGTTACTTAGATTCTTGCTTATTTTTCTTTGTATCTAGTTTAGTTATTTTAATTCCCTTAGACTTTTTGTCGTAGTCAGCCAAAACTAAGTCACCTTGTTTCACATTTCCAGATAAAATTTCTTCGGCAAGAACGTCTTCAATATGTTTTTGGATAGCTCTCTCCAACGGACGTGCACCATATTTTGGGTTATAGCCTTTATCAATAATGAAATCCTTTGCTTCATTAGTTAGATCAATAGAATAACCTATTTCATCTGCTTTTGAGTACAACTTTTTTAAGTTTATGTCTATAATTTGATATAAATTTTCTTTAGTTAAAGAATTAAATATTATTATATCATCAAGTCTATTTATAAATTCAGGATTAAAAGTTCTTTGTAATGCTTTATCAATTGTTGAATTTAAATTTTCATTAATATTTTCAACTCTTGACTTAGTATCAAAACCGATACCTGCACCAAAATCTTGAACATCTCTTGCCCCAACATTTGAGGTCATTATCATAATAGTATTTCTAAAATCAACTCTATGACCTAAGCCATCAGTCAAGAATCCCTCATCAAGAATTTGTAGTAGGAGGTTAAATACGTCAGGATGAGCTTTTTCAATTTCATCAAGTAAAATAACACTGTAAGGCTTTCTTCTTACTTTCTCACTTAATTGACCTCCTTCTTCGTAACCAACATATCCAGGAGGAGCACCTACAAGTCTAGAAATAGAAAATTTCTCCATGTATTCTGACATATCAACCCTAATTAGTGCATCATCTTTATCAAAAAGTTCATTAGCCAAAACTTTAGCTAATTCAGTTTTACCTACACCAGTTGGCCCTAAAAATATAAATGATCCAATAGGTTTCTTCGGATCCTTTAACCCAACCCTAGTTCTTTTAATAGCTCTGACTAATTTATCTATTGCATCGTCTTGACCTACAACTTTCTTTGATAAAGTTTTAGACATAGACATCAATCTTGAACTTTCATTTTGTTCAATTCTTTCAAGTGGTATCCCAGTCACCATTGAAATAACTTCTGCAATGTTTTTTTCTTCAACTTTATGTCTCTTTTTCTTTGATTCCTCTATCCACTTCTTTTTTTGAACATCTAACTCTGCAAGTAATTTTTTTTCGGTATCTCTTAATTGAGCCGCTTCCTCGTATTTTTGATTTTGAACAACTTGATTTTTCTGACTTTTAATCTCTTCAATTTTATTTTCAATATCAATGATTACCTCTGGAACATCAAGATTATGCATATGAACTCTTGATCCTGCCTCATCCATTAGATCTATAGCCTTATCAGGTAAAAACCTATCGCTAATATATCTATCTGAAAGTTTAACACAAGCCTCAATAGCTTCTTTAGTATAAATAACATTATGATGACTTTCATACTTATCTTTTATGTTATCTAAAATATTTTCTGTTTCCTCAGGTGTTGTAGGATCAATAATAACGTTTTGAAATCTCCTTGCTAAAGCTCCGTCTTTTTCAACATATTGTCTATACTCATCTAAAGTTGTTGCACCTATACACTGTAATTCACCCCTAGCAAGGGCCGGTTTGAACATATTAGATGCATCTAAGGAACCAGAAGCTCCTCCAGCTCCAACAATGGTATGAAGTTCATCAATAAATAAAATGATGTTATCAGACTTTTCAATTTCAGTCATTACCGCTTTCATTCTTTCTTCAAACTGCCCACGATATTTTGTGCCAGCAACTAAAGAAGCTAAATCTAGGGTTACTACCCTCTTGTTATGAAGTATTCTAGATACTTTCTTTTGTGTAATTCTTAATGCTAATGCTTCAGCAATAGCTGTTTTTCCTACTCCAGGCTCACCAATTAAAATTGGATTATTTTTCTTTCTTCTAGTAAGTATTTGAGCAACTCTTTCAATCTCTTTTTCTCTACCAATGACTGAATCTAATTTATTTTGCTCAGCAAGTTTAGTTAAGTCTTTACCAAAATTATCAAGTATTGGAGTCTTAGACTTTTCCTTAGTTTTAGGAGTTTTAGAAGAAGAGCTGCCTTTTAAACTAGACATATCATCTTCCTCCATTGGCTCAGAAGATGTACTCGCTTGTGGATTACTTGTTTGATACTCAAGTAATTCTTTGACTACATCATATGTTACATCAAACTTATCAAGAATTTGAGTTGCAATATTATCTTCATCTCTTAGAATAGATAATAACAAATGTTCAGTCCCAATTAATTTACTTTTAAATATTTTAGCCTCTAGATAAGTTATTTTAAGGACTTTCTCAGTTTGTCTAGTAAGAGGAATATTAGTTACATTCTTTAAATTTGAAGATGTAGTATTTTTAGTGTTATGTTCAACAGATGCTCTTAGGTCTTCTAAACTAATTCCTAATTTTTTAAGTAATCCAATCGCTACACCTTCTCCTTCTCTTATTACCCCTAACAATAAGTGTTCAGTACCAATGTAGTCATGTCCTAGCCTGAGGGCTTCTTCTCTACTTAATGATATTACTTCTTTAACTCTATTTGAAAACTTTGCTTCCATAACTTTATAACGTAAGGATAACTCATTTTAATAAAAAAAACTATTAATTTTTTTCTTTAAAATTTCTTATAAAATAACCTGATTCAGGCCCTTTTAAGAAAATTAAGTCTATCACACTATAATCATAATCAAATTTCTTGCCAAGAAAGAAATTATTTCTTTTTTGATCGACATCTTCTTTTTTTGAAAATGAATTATAATGACTATATACCTCTATTACGTCTTCTAAGTTGTTTTTATTCTGAAATTTTTCAATTTTATTTTCAAAATCTAAAAATTGACAAAACAATGTCAATAAGTCATAATTTAGATCAATTAGGAAATTATGTCTTAGTTTAAGAATCTTGATTATTTCGTCAACATAATAAATATAATATGGGAATCTACCATATGAAGATTGTATAGATTGAAAATGACCATTAATCCAATTTTTATTATGGTCTATTTTTAATTCTTTTATTTTTATATCTTTTGAGCTGAAGATCAAAGGAACCTCCATTTCAAAGGCATTAGAACGATTTACAATTTTAGTTTTATTTATATTTAAAAAATGAGAATAATCTGAATTAAAGTCAACAAGAATTTTGTTGTCCTTTAATTTCTTGAAAAAATTTACAGTTGGCAAATATTGTGGTTGAACTAAAATCATATTATTACCTTTACAAGTAAATATAAAATGAGTAAGAAAAAAATTTTAATTCCTTTAATTATTTTCTCTACAATACTTACTACAGGTAGCGTATATACCTACCAAATGTTATATTCTCCAAATTTTTTAATTAACGCTGATGATAAATTTATAATAATTGAAGAAAATACTGACTTTAATGAGTTAATAAAAAAATTAGAAGACGACACCTTAATTAATGATATTCTATCATTTAGTTTTCTTAGTAAATTAATGGAATACCAAGAAAATATTAAAATTGGAGCTTACAAGGTTAAAATGAATATGTCCAATTACGAAATGATAACTATGCTTAGGTCTGGTAATCAAACTCCAATTAAACTCACATTTACGTATGCAAGGAAAATTGAAGACTTAGCAGAAAAAATCACTACAAAATTAAAGATGTCAAAAGATGATCTTCTAAATTACTTAAATGAGAATATTAATAATTATAGCGGATTTAAAAAAACTGATATAATTAGTATTTTCTTACCAGATACCTATGAAGTTTATTGGAATATATCTCCCGAGAAGCTAACAAATAAAATGTATTCCGAATATAAAAAATTCTGGAATGAGGAAAGGCTTTCAAAACTTGACAAGATAAATCTAAATCAGAAAGAAGCGATTGTGCTAGCGTCTATTATAGCATCTGAATCTAGAATGTTAGATGAAGCAGATAGAATAGCAGGATTATATATTAATAGACTAAATAAAAACATGCGCCTTCAAGCAGATCCTACTTTAATATTTGCAGCAAATGATTTTACCATTAGAAGAGTTTTAAATAAACATAAAAAAATTAAGTCACCCTATAACACTTATATTCATAGAGGCTTACCTCCTGGACCTATAAGATTAGCATCAAAAAAATATATTGATGCTGTATTAAATTATGAAAAACATAATTATATCTATATGTGTGCTAAAGAAGATTTTTCGGGATACCATGCATTTGCCACAAACCTATCTGATCATAATAGAAATGCAAAGAAGTTTCAGATTGCATTAAATAGGAGAAAAATATATAGATAATGATCAAGGGAGAAATAAAACTAAGGGTAAGATATTCAGACACTGATCAAATGGGATATGTATATTATGGGAGATACGCCAGTTTCTATGAAGTTGCAAGAGTGGAGTTATTTAGAAATTTAGGTTTTTCATATAAAAAATTAGAAGAGGAGGGAGTAGGTATGCCAGTAATTGACTTGGAAACAAAATATATTTTGCCAATTAAATACGATGAGGAAATTACTATAAAAACAAGCATTAAAGAAATACCTTCTTCAAGGATTATATTTTTTTATGAGATATATAATCATGATAATGTATTATCTAATACGGCAAAAACAACATTAACATTCATTAACTTATCTAGCAAACGACCAGTAAGAACACCGAAAGAACTTTTAGAAATAATTAAAGATAAATTTTAATGAAATCTATTATTGATAATATAGTTACATTTTTAAGAGCATTATTCAAGAAACTTTATTTGGTTGGTAATACAGTAAGTTATTATAATGTATTTAAAATATTTAAATCAAAATTGTCAGAAGATGAGATATTTGAAAGGTCTCTGGCAGTAGCATTTAGTTTTACCATCGCATCATTTCCATTAATAATTTTCTTATTTACTTTAATTCCGTATATCAATGCTTGGATACCAGAAATTGATTCTGTGAAAATTCTAATTTTTTTGGAAAATATAATGCCTGAGAATATGTTCAGCATAACTAAAAATACTATACTTGACCTGGTTGAAACAAAAAGAGGAGGCTTATTATCTATAGGGGTGATTTCATCAATATTTCTATCCTCTAACGGATTTAATACATTAATAAAAACATTTAATAGCTGCCATAGAATTAGAGAGAATAGGAGTTTCTATGAGACAAGATTAATTGCGATGTTACTTACTTTAGTCTTTTTTATCGTCACAATAGTTGCAATAGTACTTTCAACTTTGGGTGATTTTATAATAAATATATTATTAGAATATAACGTCTTTAAAGATGTAGAATACTACACTATAAATTCATATAAATTATTATCTCTATTTGTTTCTTTTTATCTTCTAATTACCTCCATTTTTTATTTTGCTCCTGTTAAACATAATAAGTGGACATTTATTTCATCTGGATCAATAATATCAACTTTAGGTTGTGTAGTTATCTCATTAGCATTCTCCTACTACATAATAAATTTTCCTACTTACAATAAACTTTATGGATCAATTGGTATTTTAATTGCTTACATGGGATGGGTATATTTTATATCTTCAATAATTCTTATTGGCTTTGAATGGAATACAAGTATTGATATTGCAATTAATAAATTAAAGTCAAAATTTAATTAAAGAACATATTTGGTAAATGTCTTAATTAAAATATATTTTTGCTGCCAAGATTATTACAGAGGAGTGGCAGAGTGGTCGAATGCGGCGGTCTTGAAAACCGTTGTACCGCAAGGTACCGGGGGTTCGAATCCCTCCTCCTCTGCTTACTTACCAACCCAGTGAATTCTGATTTTTTTAAAAGTGTATATGAAGTTGTAAAACTAATACCCTATGGAAAAGTAACTTCCTATGGGGCTATTGCTAAATATCTAGGAACAACCAAGAGCGCTAGGGTTGTTGGATGGGCAATGAATAACTCACATAATGATTCAAGTATTCCTGCACACAGAGTTGTTAACAGAAATGGATTACTTACTGGAAAACATCACTTTCCCGGAGAAAATTTAATGGAAGATCTACTAAAGAAAGAAGGAATTTCAGTAAGAAATAATAGGATTGAAAATTTTACTGATGTATTTTGGGATCCTACTAAAGAGCTAGAGTTATAATATGAAAAAAATATTTGTTTCCTTAATCCTATTTCTGTCTCAAAGTCTTTACAGTCAAGAAGATTTAAATAATTTGTTTATCAAATGTGATAGATGTGATAATAATTTCTTGAAGAATGAAATAAACTATGTTAACCATGTGAGGGAACAAGGTCTTGCCGATATTCAATTATTTATTTACAGAAATAGAAATGCAAATAATGGAAATAGATATAGCCTAGATTTCATTGGTAAAAATGAATTTTCTGAAAAAGAACTTTCATTAGTTTTAGATACAAATCCTAGACTGACCCAAGATGAAGTTAGAAATGCATTGAAAAAAAAAATTGATATTGGATTAGTGTATTTTCTTGTTGAAAGCAATATTTCCAATAGAATAAATATATCATATGATTCAATAATAAATAATAATGAATCATATGAATCAAGTTCAGATAAATGGAAAAACTGGGTGTTTCAAAGTGCTGGAGAAGTAAATTTTGAAAATGAAACAAGTAGAAATGAATCTAATGTTAGAATTGAACTTGATGCAGATAAAGTTACCGATAAAATCAAGTTACAATTCGATGTTGACTTTGAAAGATCAAATAATAAATATGAAAATCAGGATAATGTATTTATTAGCAAAAGAAATAGAAAATCATTTGGAGCAAAAAGCGTTTGGAGTATAAATGATAAATGGTCAGCTGGATTTAATGCTGGTGCTAGCGGAGACACCTATCAAAATATAGACTTTAGATACTATATAATGCCAGCAATAGAATATAGTTTTTTCCCATATTATGAATTTGTTAGAAGAGAAATGGTAATAAACTATAGAATAGGTTATGGATATAGAAATTATATTGAAGAGACGATCTATAATAAATTTGAAGAAAATGTTTATTTACATCAACTTGCTTTTGAGACTAGATTTAGACAACCATGGGGTGAGATATATACTAATCTTAGAGCAAAATCATTTCTCCAAGACCCATCAAAAAATAGTTTTAGGTTTGATAGTTGGTTCTCTATTAGAGTATTCGAAGGTCTTGCAGTCAGATTTGGTGGGGAAATCGAATTAATTAGAGATCAATTAAGCTTACCAAAGGGGAACGCTTCTATTGAAGACTTACTTCTTCAACAACAAGAAATTGCTACTGACTTTAGATCAGAGTTTAGAATAGCAATTGGCTACACCTTTGGATCTGCATTTAATAATTATCTGAATAGTAGACTTTAGTTCTACCTCTTAATAAAGTATAATCCTAAAAAAGTTAGTAGGCCATTCAACAATAAAATTTCAAAACCAAACCTGTACCCAAATAATAACTCTTCAGAATAAATATTGATTAAATAGCTAATTAGTGGAGAAATCAAACAGACAAAAAATACAAATTTGTCTTTAATTTTATATTTAGTAAAAATACCAAAAGAGAAAAGACCAAGTAGTGGTCCATATGTATACCCAGCTGCTTTAAAAATTGAATTGATTACACTTTCATCATTAATTTCATTAAATATTAATATGACAATAAAAAGTAAAATTGAAAAACCTATATGTACCAAAAGCCTAGTTTTTCTTTTGTTATTCCTTTTTTGAATGTCTAAGAAATCAATACAAAAAGAAGTAGTTAATGAGGTCAATGCAGAATCAGCACTTGAATAAGCAGCCGCAATAATTCCTAAAATAAAAATAATAGAGGTTAAGAAACCTAATTCATTTAATGCTAATAAAGGATATAAGTCATCGGTACTTGTGGGTAACTGAAAATTTACTGATTCCGAGTAAAGATATAGCAGTGCTCCAAGGAATAGAAATAAGAGATTTGCTATAACTAAAATCACACAAAACCAGAAAATATTTTTTTGTGCATCTCCAAGATTTCTACATGTTAAATTTTTTTGCATCATATCCTGATCAAGACCCGTCATAACAATTGCAATAAATGCTCCAGAAATAAATTGTTTGAAAAAATCATTA
Organism: Flammeovirgaceae bacterium; assembly: GCA_038113315.1. Classification (GTDB taxonomy): domain Bacteria; phylum Bacteroidota; class Bacteroidia; order Cytophagales; family MED-G16; genus MED-G16. Next base: position 57,993 of record JAYNOQ010000001.1, read on the forward strand.
CCAGCTCTCCAATCAAAATAAAAAATATTTGAGTAAGAAGTATTCTTAACCATATGAAAGGATTCATATAATGAAATATTCATTTTATCTGTGATGATAACTATTGTAATGATAACAGCAGATAACATAAAAAGAGTTTGAAGTGCATCAGTCCAAACTATAGTTTTAATTCCTCCTTTGAAAGTGTATATCCAAATCAATAATATTGTTAGAAGGACTGAGAAGAAATACGGAAGACCTAATTGATTAAATATTGCAATTTGAAGAACACCAGCAACTAAAAATAATCTAAATGAAGCTCCTATAGTTCTAGATAACAAAAAGAAAAATGCACCTGCCTTATAGCTATAAAATCCAAACCTATCTTCTAGGTAAGTATATATAGAAATTAAATTATGCTTATAGTATAATGGCAACAATACTTTCGCTATCACATAGTACCCTACTAAGTATCCCAAAACAACCTGGAAATAACTAAAGTTAGAACTCCCCACTTCGCCAGGCACTGAAATAAAGGTAACGCCTGACAATGAAGTTCCTATCATCCCAAATGCAACTAAATACCATGGAGATGATCTGTTAGCATTAAAGAAATCAGTGAAAGTTGATTTTTTTGATGTGAGATTTGATATAAATAATAGTACCAAAAAATATATTATAAAAATCAGAAGTATAATATTAGCATTCATATCTATTTTTGGAAAAAAACAATTATGTTAGGGTTTGTTTTTAATAAAGTTAAATCAAAATCAAAATTAGATTTCATATAGAGGTTAATTTTTATGAAGCTTCCAACAAAAATTATTGAAAATGCAGTAAATGAAATATCCAAATTACCTGGAATTGGAAAAAAAACTGCATTGAGACTTTCTCTTTATCTACTTAAAAAAGATTTACAGTTTTCAAAAAACATTTCTAAAGCAATTGAAGATTTAAAAGAAAAAACTCAATACTGTGATATATGCCATATGATTTGTGAAGAAGGAAATTGCATATGTAAATCAAATAATCCATTCACAAACAGAAAGATACTTTGTATTGTTGAAGATACTCCAGATGTTTTAGCAATTCAAAACACTAATCATTACAATGGATTATTTCATGTGATCGGCGGCTTAATTTCTCCAATTGATGGTATTGGACCTGAAAATCTTAACATTGATAGCCTAGAAAAAAGAGTAGAAGAAGGAGAAATAGAGGAGATAATATTTGCGCTTAGTCCTACTTTAGATGGAGATACAACATCCTTCTATATTTCTAAAAGATTATCAAAATTTAACCTAAGAATAACGACTATATCTAGGGGTATTCCGATTGGAGGAGAAATAGAGTACGCAGATGAAGTTACATTAGGAAAAAGTATATCATCAAGAATTAATTATAATATAGAAAAATGAAAAACACTGAATCGTTAAGACTACAAGGAGTTGAAGAATCGTCAACACTAGCAATGGCTGCTCTAGCAAGGGAATATAAAGTAAAAGGCGTGGATGTAATTAGTTTAAGCTTAGGTGAGCCTGATTTTAAAACACCAACTAATATATGTGAAGGCGCTAAAGAAGCAATAGATTCTGGTAAATATTTCTCATATCCACCTGTTCCCGGTTATTTAGATTTTCGTGAAGCAATTTCTGAAAAATTCAAAAATGAAAATGGCTTAAATTATAGCCCTAGTGAAATAATTGTTTCTAATGGAGTAAAACACTCAATTACCAATGTCATGTTTTCAATCTTAAATCCTGGAGATGAGGTAATTGTATTTGCACCTTTTTGGGTAAGCTATTCTGCTATAATATCACTAGCTGATGGAATACCTAAATATATTAATACTACAATTAAAAATGACTTTAAACCAACTAATGATCAATTAGAGGAAGCTATTTCAACAAAAACTAAAGCGATAATTTTTAGTTCCCCTTGTAACCCAACTGGCACAGTATTTACTAAGGAAGAATTAGAAGGTTACAGAAATATTTTAGTTAATCATCCAGATATTTATGTTATTTCAGATGAGATTTATGAGCATATAAATTTTACGGATGAACATGCAAGTTTTGGCTCCCTCGAAGGGATGAATGATAGGACAATAACAATGAACGGTTTTTCTAAGGGATTCGCAATGACAGGATGGAGATTAGGATATATAGGTGCTCCGGCTAAAATTGCTAAATCAATCAATAAGATGCAAGGTCAAACTACATCTGCTAATTGTTCAATAGCACAAAGAGCAGGGCTTACTGCGCTCAGAGGAGGAAATGAAAGTGCGCTAAATATGAAAAAAGAATATCTGAAAAGAAGAAATATTGTTTTTGATTTATTATCAAAAATTGATAAAATCAAACTAAATAAGCCTCAGGGTGCTTTCTATTTTTTCCCTGAAATTTCTAATTACCTTGGAAATAAAACTAAAGATGGGAAAAAAATTAATAGTGCAAATGATCTTGCATTATATCTCCTTGAAGATGCTAAAGTTTCTTTAGTTCCTGGTGAGGACTTTGGAGCACCTAATTGTATAAGAATTTCCTATGCAGCAAGTGAAAAAGAACTTATAGAGGCTACTCAAAGAATTGAGAAATCTTTAAGCAAGTTATCCTAATGAAAATCAAAAATATCTTTGATAAAATTAAAGGAAAAGAAATTATTATTATTGGAGATTCAATGGTTGATTCCTATGTAATAGGAGAAATAAACAGAAATTCTCCAGAAGCTCCAGTTCCTATTGTTGATATTCAAAAAGAAGAAGCAAAACTTGGGGGAGCTGCAAATGTTGCACTAAATATTCAAAGCCTTGGAATGAAACCAATTTTATGCTCAGTAATTGGTGAAGATGAAGACGGAAAAAATTTTTTAGAAATATGTAATGATTATAATTTAGATACCTCAGGAATTTTAGTTGATAGAGAACGAAAGACAACAAATAAAAAGAGAGTTATAGTAGATAAAAAACATATACTGAGAATTGATAATGAACATACCAACTTATTAAATGATGAAATCTTTGATAGATTTTTAAAAAATATTGAGGGATTAATTTCGGATGATCAAATTATTATTTTTCAAGACTATGACAAAGGAGTGATTGAAAAAAAATTGATTAATAAAGTAAAAAAAATGGGCAATAAGCTATTTATTGCTGTAGATCCAAAAAGAAGAAATTTTTTTGATTATGAGGATATTGATTTATTTAAGCCTAATCTCAATGAAATCTTAGACGCTTATAAGACTGAAGATAAATCGATTAGTAACATAAATCATGTTTCAGATAAATTAAAAAGAGAAAAAAACATTAAAAATTTAATGGTTACTCTTTCAGATAAAGGTCTAATTATCAATAACAATAAGGGTTTTATTCACAATAAGATTGAAAAGAAAAAAATTATTGACGTATCTGGAGCTGGTGATACTGTAATTTCCCTTGCAACAATTTTATTTTATCTTGATTTACCAGAAAAGTTTATTGCAGAGATATGTAATCTTGCTGGAGGAATTACGTGTATGAAATCAGGAGTAAATGCAATTAACCTCAAAGAGCTATTAGAAAATGCAGAAAGAAACAATTTAGATTTATATCTTTGAATAAAATTAATACCTAATGAACATTATATTATTTGGACCACCTGGGGCTGGAAAAGGCACTCAAAGCGATAAAATAATTGAAAAATATAAATTAAAACACCTATCTACAGGTGATTTATTTAGAATGCATTTAGGCAATAATACTCCACTTGGAATTGAGGCTAAAAAATATATGGATGAAGGTAATCTTGTCCCTGACAGTGTGGTAATAAATATGGTGAAAGAAGAAATTGAAAATAATAACCAGAGCAAAGGTTTCATTTTTGATGGGTTCCCGAGAACCGTGAACCAAGCAGTTGCACTTGATGAAATGTTAAAAGAAAAAACATTATCTATTGATAACTTAATTTCATTGGAGGTAGACGATGATGAATTAATTTCAAGAATAAAAAAGAGGGCATTAGTTTCTGGAAGAATTGATGATCAAAGTGAAGAAAAAATAAACAATAGAATCAGAGTTTATAAAGAGGAAACGTTACCAGTATTAAATCATTACAAAAAACTTGAAAAATACATCCCTATTAATGGAGTTGGATCAATTGATGAAATCTTTGAATTGATTATCTCAAAAATAGAGGGAAAATGAGTAACCCAAATTTTATTGACCATATAAAAATTTTCTGTAAATCAGGAAATGGAGGAAGAGGTTCATCTAGTTTTCGAAGAGAAAAATTTGTTCCTAAAGGTGGACCAGATGGAGGTGATGGTGGAAAAGGAGGCAATATTATTTTAAAAGGTAATAGTCAACTGTGGACACTCCTACACTTAAGATATACCAAACACTTAAAAGCTGAGAACGGAGAAGGGGGGCAAGGTTCAAAAAAACATGGAAAAAATGGGAAAGATGTAGTTATAGAAGTTCCTCTAGGTACTATTGCGAAATCAGCTGATAATGATAATATTTCTATTGAAATCTTAAATCATAATGAAGAAAAAATATTATTAGAAGGTGGTATAGGCGGATTAGGTAATGTTCACTTTAAAACCTCAACCAAGCAAGCGCCACAATATAGTCAACCTGGGATTCAGGGAATTGAAGAATGGATAAACTTAGAGCTTAAAGTATTAGCCGATGTTGGCTTAGTTGGATTTCCAAATGCTGGAAAGTCTACTTTATTATCTTCAATATCAAAAGCAAAACCAAAAATTGGAGATTATCCATTTACGACACTTACACCCAATCTCGGGGTAATTCCTTATAAGGATAATTTATCTTTTATAATGGCTGATATTCCTGGAATTATTGAGGGTGCCTCTGAAGGAAAAGGACTTGGAATAAGATTTTTAAGGCATATTGAAAGAAACTCAATCCTTCTATTTATGATTCCTGTCACATCAGAAGTTGATAAAGAATTTAAATTATTACATAAAGAGCTGAAGAGTTATAATAAGGAGCTACTAGAAAAAAAGATAATAATTGCAGTAACAAAGTGTGATTTATTATCCGAAAAAGAATTGAAAGAAATGAAATTCAACTTAAAACAAGAAATAATTAAGATTTCAAGTGTAACTGGATATGGATTGGAAAATCTTAAGGATGCAATTTGGAAAAAAATTAATTTAAATAATTAATACTAGTCAAAATGTCATAAAGTATCTTTGGCAAACTTTTTGCAAATATCTAAAGTATGAATAAAAGAAAATCAAAAAAAACTACTGACAGTAAGAAATCAGATAAATCAAAAGGCCTCAATATTGAGTTACAAGAAACAAAAGATAAATATTTAAGGCTATATTCAGAATTTGAAAACTACCGAAGAAGAACATCAAAAGAAAAAATTGAGATGATAGATTCTGCCAATAAGGAACTTCTTTCAGATATACTTCCAGTTGTTGATGATTTTGAGAGAGCTTCTAAAGCTATTAAAAAAGAGGATGAGTCATATCTTGAGGGATTCAATTTAATTCATCAAAAATTAATTAGTACACTTGAAAAATATAATGTCAAGAAGATGGAAATTAAAAAAGGAGATGATTTTGATTCTGAGTACCATGAGGCAATTACAAGCACTCCATCAGAAAAAAAATATAAAGGAAAAATAATTGATGTTGTTGAGAATGGATATCATATAGGAGATAACATTCTGCGTTTTGCAAAAGTTGTAACTGGATCATAATGTCTAAAAGAGATTTCTACGAAATTTTAGGTGTAAATAAATCTTCTTCTCAAGAAGAAATAAAAAAAGCTTATAGAAAAGTTGCTATTAAATTTCACCCTGATAAAAACCCTGACGATAAAGCTGCTGAAGAAAAGTTTAAAGAGGCTGCCGAAGCATATGAGGTTTTAAGTAACCCTGAAAAAAAGCAGAAATATGACAGATTTGGTCACGATGGACTTAGAGGAGGTCCTGGTGGGTTTTCAGGGGGAGGAATGAATGTTGAAGATATTTTTGAACAATTTGGAGATATTTTTGGAGGAGGTAGTCCTTTTGATAGTTTTTTTGGAGGGGGTAGTTCAAGACAAAGAAATAAAGGAACTAATTTAAGAATTAAGTTAAAATTAACAATTCAAGAAATAGCTACAGGAGTAGAAAAGAAGATTAAAGTCAAAAGGCTTGTTACTGCTCCAGGGGTTACATTTAAAACATGTAGCGTTTGTAATGGAACTGGAAAAGTAAGTAAAGTTGTAAATACTATGCTTGGACAAATGGTTTCCTCTACTACATGTTACCAGTGTAATGGAAATGGAAAAACTATAGATAATAAACCACCAGGAGTAGATAGTACGGGACTTCAATTTAAAGAAGAAATTTTAAAAATAAATATACCCTCAGGAGTTGGAGATGGGATGCAATTATCAATGACTGGAAAAGGAAATGAATCTCCAGGTGGAGGTATATCAGGTGACTTATTAATATTAATTGAAGAAAAAGAAGATGATAATTTTAAGAGAGATGGTAATAATGTTGTTTATGATTTATTTATCAATTTTGTAGATGCTGCAATAGGTAATGAGCTTGAGGTACCAACTCTCAATGGAAAAGTAAAAGTTAAGATACCACCTGGAACACAAAGTGGTAAAATTTTTAGGTTGAGAGGAAAAGGAATTAAGGATTTGAATACTTCAATTACAGGAGACCAGCTAATTCATGTCAATATTTGGACTCCAAAAAAATTAACATCAGAAGAAGAAAAGTTATTAATTCAATTAAAAAAATCTAAAAACTTTAAACCAAATCCTGGAAAAACAGAAAAAGGATTTTTCGATAGAGTAAGAGACTTCATGAGCTAATTTATATAGTTTTATATCTAGATAAATTTATTAGATTGAATATCTCAAACATCCAAAAAGAATTAACCTGGCTTACAATAACAACACTTCTTGTGTTTACAGTATCATTAGTTTATTTCTCTAATATGACCATTAAAGAAATAAAAGAAAGGGAAATTAAAACAATTGAAAGATATTCAAAATTTATAGAGCTTGTTGCAAATTCTGAAGTTGAATCTGCAAATTATTTTGTAGATGACATTCTAATTGAAAATAACTCGATACCAATAATTGTCACTGACAGTGATGGTAATATCATTGAATATAAAAATATTTCTGAACCATCTGAATCTAATCTTTTTGACCAATTAGGGTCTATGAAAAAAAGATATGAGCCAATTAAAATAAATATTTTAGATAAAGAAAGGAATGAAGTTGGATATCAGCTTATTTATTACAATAATTCTAAAATTCTTGATTTGCTAATTATTGCACCTTATTTTATTATATCACTAACTTTTTTAATCTTACTATCAATCTATTTAATATCATTTTATTCAAATAAATCTGAGAGAGATAGATTATGGACTGGCCTTGCAAAAGAAACTGCACACCAGCTGGGAACACCCCTTTCTTCTTTAATTGGATGGAATGAGTATTTGAAATCAAAAAAAAAGGTTGATAAAGGATTTATAAGTAGTGAAATAGATAAAGATCTTAATCGACTTAAAATAATAACTGATAGGTTTTCTACAATAGGTTCTAAGCCTTCCCTAATTGATACAGACATTAAAATAACCATTATTGAATCGATCGATTATCTTAAAAGAAGAGTTTCACCAAATGTCAAAACAAAACTTAATTTAGAAACAGTAAATTATAATTTCAATAAACAATTATTTGGGTGGGTAATTGAAAATTTATATAAAAATTCTATTGACGCTATCGGTAAAAATGGTACTGTAGAAATTAAATTATATGAGGATAAAGATTCAGTAATTATTGATTTTATTGATGATGGTATTGGAATAAATAAATCAGATTTTTCAAAAATATTTAAACCTGGCTTTACAACAAAGGAAAGAGGATGGGGTTTAGGTTTAACTTTAGTAAATAGAATAATATCAGATTATCACAAGGGGAGAATATATGTTAAAAACTCTATTAAAAATGTTGAAACTACAATAAGAATAGAATTAAAAAAATTTGATAAAAAAAGTTAATAATAACTTCATATATGACTTTGTTAAATTGTATTTATAATTTATTTTCGCAGTACTATAAATTTTAATTAACATACCTTATATAAATCATGTCAAATTCAGGAAAAATAACAGCTGTAATTGGTCCAGTAGTAGATGTATCTTTTGAAGATTCAAACCTACCTAAAATTCTTAACGCTCTTGAAATTAATAAAGATGATGGGTCTACTCTTGTACTAGAGGTACAACAACACTTAGGTGAAGATACAGTAAGAACTATATCCATGTCAGGTACTGAAGGATTGAAAAGAGGTATGCCAGTAAAAGATCTAGGTCAACCTATTTCGATGCCTATTGGAGATGATATTAGAGGTAGATTATTTAACGTTGTTGGATCAGCGATAGATGGTATTGAAGATCCAAAAACAAAAGATAGATTACCAATTCATAGAGACGCTCCTAAATTTGAAGATTTATCTACATCTGCTGAGGTACTTTTTACTGGGATAAAGGTTATTGATTTAATTGAGCCTTATAATAAAGGAGGTAAAATTGGTCTTTTTGGTGGAGCAGGAGTTGGTAAAACCGTTCTTATTCAAGAATTAATTAATAATATAGCAAAGGCATATTCAGGTTTATCTGTTTTCGCCGGTGTTGGTGAGAGAACAAGAGAAGGGAATGACTTACTAAGAGAAATGATTGAAGCTGGAATTGTTGACTACGGAGAAAAGTTTATCGAGTCAATGGAAAAAGGTTCATGGGATCTCTCAAAAGTTGATAAAAAGAAACTGAAAGATTCAAAAGCTGCATTTGTTTTTGGACAAATGAATGAACCTCCTGGTGCAAGAGCAAGAGTTGCGTTATCCGGTTTAACTTTAGCAGAATACTTTAGAGATGGTGACGGAAAAGGTCAGGGAAGAGATATTCTTTTCTTTATTGATAACATTTTCAGGTTTACTCAAGCTGGATCAGAGGTATCAGCACTTCTTGGAAGGATGCCTTCTGCAGTTGGATATCAACCTACTTTAGCTACTGAAATGGGTGCAATGCAAGAAAGAATTACGTCAACAAAGAAAGGGTCAATTACATCTGTTCAAGCTGTATATGTTCCTGCTGATGATTTAACAGATCCTGCACCAGCTACAACATTTGCCCACTTAGATGCTCAAAGTGTACTTTCAAGAAAATTAGCATCAATTGGGATTTATCCTTCTATTGATCCACTTGAATCTACATCTAGAATATTGACTGAAGAGGTGGTAGGATCAGAACACTATAACTGTGCACAAAGAGTTAAAGAATTACTTCAGAGATACAAAGAATTGCAAGATATTATCGCAATCTTAGGTATGGATGAACTATCTGAAGAAGATAAGCAAGTTGTTCATAGAGCTAGAAGAGTACAAAGGTTTTTATCTCAACCATTCCATGTTGCTGAACCATTCACTGGTGTAAAAGGTGAACTTGTTGATATAAAAGATACAATCAAAGGATTTAATATGATTATGGATGGTGAATTAGATCATTTACCTGAAGCTGCATTTAACCTAAAAGGTACTATAGAACAAGCTATAGAAGCGGGAGAAAAGCTTTTAGAACAAGTAAAACAATCATAATATGTTCTTAGAAATATTATCTGCAGAAGAAAAGATATTCAGCGGAGAAGTAGATTCAATAATTTTTCCGGGGTCAGGCGGTCAATTTCAAATACTAAATAACCACGCACCTATAATTAGTTCTCTAACGAAAGGCGAAATTAAATATAAAGAAAACTCAAAAGATGTAAGTTTGGCTGTAAATGGAGGTATTGTTGAGGTTCTAGATAATAAAGTCAGCGCACTTATTGAAAAATAACTGACATTCTGTCATATATGATTATTGGCATAAATCTTGTCATATAAATAAGTAATATTTAAAATTTAAAAATTATGAGTAAAATAATTGGAATAGATTTAGGAACCACAAATTCATGTGTATCCGTAATGGAAGGTAATGAGCCAGTAGTTATACCAAATAGCGAAGGAAAGAGAACTACACCTTCTATAGTTGCATTTCTAGATGAAGGAAAAGGAGAAAGAAAAGTTGGTGATCCTGCTAAAAGACAGGCTATAACCAATCCAAAAAACACAATTAATTCTGTAAAAAGATTTATGGGGAAAAAATTCTCTGATATCAATGAAGAAAAAAGAAACTTAGCTTATGAAGTTGAAAAAGGAACTAATGATACAGTAAGAGTAAAAATTGGAACAAGAAAATATACTCCACAAGAAATATCAGCAATGATATTACAAAAAATGAAATCTACTGCAGAGGATTATCTTGGATCTGAGGTAAAAGAAGCGGTAATTACTGTACCTGCTTATTTTAATGATTCAGAGAGACAGGCAACCAAAGAAGCAGGGACAATTGCTGGTTTAGATGTCAAAAGAATTATTAATGAACCAACTGCTGCTGCGCTAGCTTATGGTTTGGATAAAAAAGATAAGGACTTAAAAATTGCTGTTTATGATTTAGGAGGAGGAACATTTGATATTTCTATTCTTGAATTAGGTGATGGAGTTTTTGAAGTAAAGTCTACTAACGGAGATGTTCATTTAGGTGGAGATGACTTTGATAGTGTACTTATTGATTGGTTAGCTGACGAATTTAATAAGGACGAAGGCATTGATTTAAGAAAAGATCCTATGGCATTACAGAGATTAAAAGAAGGTGCTGAAAAAGCTAAAATTGAATTATCTAGCTCATCATCAACTGAAATTAATCTTCCATATATAATGCCAGTTGATGGAGTTCCTAAACATTTAGTTAAAACACTATCTAGAGCTAAATTTGAACAATTGACTCAAAAATTAGTTGAAAGAACTTTAGAGCCATGTTCCAAAGCATTAAAAGACGCTAAAATGGGAGTTGGTGATATTGATGAGATAATATTAGTAGGAGGTTCAACAAGAATTCCAAAAATACAGGAAGAAGTAGAAAAATTCTTTAAAAAGAAGCCATCTAAAGGTGTAAATCCTGATGAGGTTGTAGCAGTTGGTGCCGCAATACAAGGTGGTGTATTAACAGGTGAGGTAAAAGATGTACTTCTTTTAGATGTAACACCTCTTTCACTAGGTATTGAAACTTTAAATGGAGTATTTACTAAATTAATTGAGTCTAATACTACAATACCTACTAAGAAATCTGAAACATTTTCTACAGCTGCTGATAATCAACCTGCTGTTGAAATTCATGTTTTACAAGGAGAAAGACCAATGGCAAAAGATAACAAGACGATTGGAAGATTTCACTTAGATGGAATTCCGCCCGCACCTAGAGGTGTACCACAGATAGAGGTTACATTCGATATAGATGCTAATGGTATTTTAAATGTTTCAGCTAAAGATAAGGGTACAGGAAAAGAACAAAACATTAGAATTGAAGCTTCTTCAGGACTAACTGAGGAAGAAATAAATAAAATGAAAGATGAAGCTAAAGCCAATGAGGATACAGATAAGAAAGAAAGAGAGAAGGTTGATAAGCTAAATACTGCAGATGGATTAATTTTTCAAACTGAAAAACAATTAAAGGAGTTTGGTGAGAAACTTTCTGAACCTAACAAAAAAGCAATTAAAGATTCTCTTGAAAAATTAAAGGCTATTCACAAAGAACAAAAAATTGATGAAATTGATGGAGCGGTTGAGGCTTTAAATAAATCATGGGAAGCAGCAAGCCAGGAAATTTATAAGGCGACTCAAGAACAACAGGCAGCAAATGGTGGTGCTGGAGCTGATCCATCAGCTAAATCAGATGGACCAAAAGGTGATGGTGGAGATGATATATCCGACGTCGATTTTGAAGAAGTAAAAGACGAAAAGAAGTAATTTTTCATTTTGTTTAAAATTTAATTAAAGGTTATACAAAAAATTGTATAACCTTTTTTTTTAATTAATTTAGTTACTAGTTATACAGTTTAAAATAAATAATAAAATACTTAAGAAATGAAAAAGTTTTTGATAGTCATATTAACAATTATTTCAATAAATGTTAGTGCACAAAATGACAACCTACCCTTTAAAGAACTTGGGGCCTATTCTGAGGAGTTTAGTCCTAATAATATAGTTGCTAGAATGATTGAAGGCCTGGGTTATAGATTCTACTGGGCTACAGAATCATTAACAGATAAAGACCTTAAATATAAACCAAGTGAAGATAGTAGATCTAGCTTACAAACCTTAGAACACATATATGGTTTAAGTGTATTTATTTTATATACTTTAGAAGGAAAAGAATATGATTTTTCACAAGATGAAATGACTTTTACAGAGTTAAGAAATGGTACATTAAAAAATTTAAAGATAGTTTATGATATGCTCAATGAAAATGCAGATATATCACAAATGCAAGTTAGACTAAACCTAAATGGTCAAAGTCTCGCTTTCCCGTTTTGGAATGCTATTAATGGTCCTATTTCTGATTCATTATGGCATACTGGTCAAATAGTTTCATTTAGAAGAGCAAGTGGAAATCCAATTAATCCTAAGGTTAACGTCTTTATAGGAAAAACAATGGAATAATATGAAGGCATCTCTAGATAAGGTAGTTAAAATTGCTGAAATCATAGGATCATTAGGAATTGTAATAAGCTTAATTTTTGTTTCAATTCAATATCAAAATAATTCATTAGCGCTTCAAACTTCAACAGCAAATTCAGTAAATGCAAATATTGCAGATTGGTACACTGCTTTTTTTGAAAACGCTGAGGCCTCAGAAGCATTTATGAAATTTGTTTCTGCCCCAGAATCTGTTACTCCATCAGAAAGATTTAGAGCTATAATGAGACTTCATTCTCTCAATCTTCATTTGCAAAACGCGCTCTATCTTGAAGGAAAAGGGGTTTTAGATGAAAATTTAAGAAAAACAATATCTATGGCTGTTTATAGCGGTTTAGGCTCGCCAGGATTCTATATTTTTTGGGAACAAAGAAAAGATATGTATACTGAGGAGTGGAGAAATTTTGTAGAGGATTTAATCCAATCTAAAAAAGATAGGAATGAAAATCTTGAAAAATTATTCAATGATAATGATAGTATAAACTAAAAATTACAATTACCAGGAGTTCTAGGAAAAGGAATTACATCTCTAATATTTTTCATACCAGTTATAAACTGAACCAGTCTTTCAAGTCCCAAGCCAAAACCAGAGTGAACAACTGATCCAAATCTCCTAGTATCTAAATACCAACTCAGATCATCTTTAGAAATATGCATATCATCCATTCTCTTTGATAATTCACCTAGCCTTTCCTCTCTCTGAGATCCTCCTATTATTTCCCCAACAGAAGGAAAAAGTACATCCATTGCTGCAACAGTTTTTTCATCATCATTTGATCTCATGTAAAATGCCTTAATTTTTTTTGGGTAATCTCTGACAATAACTGGATTTTTAAAATGTTTTTCAACTAGATATCTTTCGTGTTCAGATTGAAAATCAATTCCCCACTCGTCAACTTTATATTCAAATTTATTTTTTTTATTAGGCTTTGAGTTTTTAAGTATGTCGAATGCTTCAGTGTATGTTATTCTATCAAATTTTTTGTTCAAAATACCAGATAACCTTTCAATTAGCGGAATTTCATTTCTTTGAATCTGAGGTAAAGATTTTTCTTCATTAATCTCTAAATTTTGAAGAAAAAGAAGATCATCTTCGCAATTTTCAAGAATATACTTTATTACGTATTTTAGCATATCTTCAGCTAAATCCATATTATCATTGATATCATAAAAAGCCATTTCAGGTTCAATCATCCAAAATTCAGCAAGATGTTTGGAAGTATTTGAATTCTCAGCACGAAATGTTGGCCCAAAAGTATAAACTTCAGAAAGAGCTAAAGCACCTAACTCAGCATTAAGCTGACCAGATACTGTTAAATTAACTTGCTTTGAAAAGAAATCATTTTTAAAGTCCAAATCTTTTTTATTTAAATCGAGAGATGTCACTTTAAACATTTCACCAGCTCCTTCAGCATCTGATGAGGTTATTATAGGCGTATGAATGTTAAAAAATCCTCTATCATTAAAAAACTTATGGATTGAAAATATTACGGAGTGCCTTATCCTAAATATTGCACTAAATGTATTTGTTCTTGGTCTTAAGTGGGCAACATCTCTGAGAAATTCAAAAGTATGTCTTTTTGGTTGAATTGGATATTCATCAGGATGAGCTTTTCCTAATATCTCTACTTTGGAGGCAAGAATTTCAAATTTTTGATTTTTACCTTCACTTTTTAAAAGCTTACCTACAACAGAAAGAGAACAACCTGTTGATATTTCATCTATAAATGATTCTGTAAAATCACTCATTTCAAAAACAATTTGGAGATTGTTTATTGTTGAACCGTCATTTAATGACACAAAAGACACATTTTTACTTTGTCTCTTTGTCCTTACCCAGCCAGAAACGTGAACTTCAGTTTCATTGTGACTGTCATTTATAGAAATAATTTTGGTTCTTTTTAGTCTCATACTAAATAAGAGGTAAAAAAAGTATAATTTAATCTTATTTCAAAGAATAGAGTAATTATAATAAATTTGTAATTCAAATATTTTTTAATGCAAAAGTTACAACTTAGACAAAATCAATCCCAAAAGCTTTCTCCTCAACAAATTCAGTTTATAAAACTATTACAATTATCCAATTCTAATATTGAGGCAGAAATTAAAAAAGAAATTGAAGAAAATCCTGCGCTTGAGGAAAATGAAAAAAACGAAAATATAGATACAGTTAATACAGAAAATTACAATTACTATCAAAAATCAAATAACGAAAATTCAAATTTCAATAGAGAAGAAAATATATCAAATACAGAATCATTTAGAGAAAATCTAATTTCTCAGCTTAATTACCAGAAGTTAGATAAAGGCGAGAATATAATTGCAAATCAAATTATAGGAACATTAGATAATGATGGATACTTAAGAAGAGATATTGAGTCAATAATTGATGATATTGCATTTGCTGAAAACATTGAATTTAAAAATTCAGACATAGAAAAAGTACTTTTAAAAATTCAAAAACTTGAACCAGCTGGTATAGCTGCAAGAAATTTAGAAGAATGTTTAATTCTTCAAATTGATTCGATTGAAGAACCTACTCAAAATCAATTACTAGCAAAAAAAATTATTCTTGAGAATTTTAAAGAATTTACTAATAAAAAGTTTGATGTCATTTATCAAAAGTATGATCATCCAAAAAATATAATAAATAATGCTTTTGATTATATCAAAACCCTAAACCCTAAACCATCTGGAGGACTTGAAGATTCTAATCTTACCGAATTTTTAATTCCTGATTTTATTGTAAAAAAAGATAATAATGAATTTATAGTTGAATTAGCATCTGGAAATAAACCATTAAATATTAATAAAAATTACATTTCTATTTATGATGAATTAAAAAATAAAAAAAATAAAGACAATGAATCTAAAGAATCATTTGATTTTATTAAGAGTAAATTAGAAAAAGCACAATGGTTTGTTGAAGCTTTAAATCAAAGAAACAACACATTACTTAAAACAATGAACACAATCGTTAAAATTCAGAAAAGATTTTTTAATGATGGAGATGAAAATGATTTGAAACCAATGATATTAAAAGATATTGCTGAAATTATTAAAATGGATATTTCTACAGTTAGTAGAATCGTAAAAAGTAAAAATGCTCAAACTGATTATGGAATTTTTCCTCTTCGATATTTTTTCTCTGAATCAACAATTAAAAAGGGAGATGATTTAGTAAGTAGTAAAATTGTAAAAAATTATTTATCAGATCTAATAGAAAATGAAGATAAATCATCACCATATTCAGATGATCAACTAGAGAAAATACTAAAAAAAGAGGGCTATGATGTTGCAAGAAGGACTGTAGCTAAATATAGAGAACAGTTAAATATCCCTGTAGCGAGATTGAGAAAAGAATATTAAAAAATAGAAAAAGATATTCCTACCTTGTTAATATTCGGATTTACATTTTCATATATTGGCAAAGAATTATCATCGAATAAATTAGAGATATATCTTTTATAATAAATATGAAAATTTCCAACTCCTATCTGGAAAGAAAGACCATATTTTAAGTCATTGATTCCAAAATCTTTTTTATTCTTAACTAGGTTAGCTGAATTATTAATTGTTTGTTTCAATTTTGTAGAAGAATTAAGTAATAATCCAATTTCACCACCAAAACCAATAAAAAACCTTCTCTTATCGTAGGAACCTGAACCAAAATAATATCTAAAATCCAAAGGAACTACAAGATATGTTGATTTTAATGAGTTTTTATCTGGAGAGAAAGAAAGGGTATCAATTATTATATTTCGATTACCATCAACATCAAAGGATTCAGAAAGAATAACATCATTTGAAAATGACAGCCTATCATTTGAAATTCCAATACCAGGATTAAATGAAAAGTCTTTACTTAAAAATAGAGGTTTTGAATAATATAAATCTAGTGAACGAGATGGAAAAAGATCCGACTTTAAAGAATGTCCTTTATTCTCGACAAGAGTAAAACCAAAGTCAAGTTTTAAGTATCCTGGCAAATTAAAATTTGATTCTAAATTAATTTTATTTTCGGATGAACTTTGGGCAAAAGAACTGAACTGGAAAAATATAAATACTACTAATATTCTCGTGTATAGTTTCATGACGGCAAATATATGTGATTATATTCTATATTCTAAATAATAAGAAAAGCTACTTGTTATTAATTGTTAAATTTGCGCTAATGGACTCGTAGCTTAACTGGATAGAGCACCTGGTTACGGCCCAGGAGGTTGGGGGTTCGACTCCCTCCGAGTTCACATATTTCTAACTCAACTTTTAGTTGGGATTGATTAATTAAGCATTATCTTCATCATAGATAAAGCTGATTCTTTCCCAATTAATTGAATCCTATCTCGTGGTGTATTATCTCCAATTTCATATACAATTCCAACAGCTTTATGTGCATTAAGAAACCATCCTTTTGAAACAGGTTGCTTACTTACACTTGGCTGCTCATTAACTTCATAATCAGGAATATTTTCTTCTAAACTAGAAAACCAATTATCAAGAAAATAAGGCATTGAGGTTGAAGCTCTTTCCTCATTTGTATAAAAAACATCATAAAATGTTGAATGAAAATCAATACCTAAAACAAGTTGTGAATTGTTATCTTTTAAGGTTTTTGAAATAAAATCCACTGTAGTTTTAATTTCTTTCTGGTTGTAAGCTGACCAATCTCTATTTAAATCAATCCCACCAGCATTATGTCTCCAATGCCCAAGATCAACACCATCTGGATTCATAAGTGGAAATGCTAAAACCCTAAATTTTTCCAAAAAGGCAGATGAAAGATTACTTTCATCAAGGATTGTAGATAAATATGATTTAAAAGCTAGATATCCCGTCACTTCAGGAGGGTGCTGTCTTGTAATTAAAACAACTACAGGCTTTTCTCTAGGGTTACCTTTATTAATATCTATCACCATAAATGGTCTTTTAAGTTTTGATTTTCCAATCTTATTAAAACTTACATAATTCTCCTTCCCATCAATAACTTCATTAACCCAACTATAAACAATTTCACTGTTATTTAATTCTTGGCCAGAAACAATAATTGGTTTATTATCTAAACTAAGTTTAAGAATACGTTTATTATTTAATTTCTGAAAAGAGGTCGAGTCTGATATTAACCATTTTCCATCTGATAATATTTTAGGAATATATCTATGCTTATACCCTTCGGGATAATTAAATTCAAGTACTATTTTTTTTGGAGTTCTGCTCCATACCTCAAAGGCATAAAATGGACTTGGATTAATAGGTTGATTTTCTGGGAGAATTGATATGATAAAAGATGTATCATTTTTTTTTATAACATCATTTAATCTAGCGCCTAGAAAATCATTTGAAAAATAAACACCAGCTTGTTCAAAAGAAAATGTTTTTTTCTCCTGTATACTAATTCTTTTACTTTTAGTATCAACTGGATCCTCAAATAAAATTTTTGGAGTAGTAATACAACCCCCTAAAAAAATAAGAACTAACCAAAAAAAAATAAAGAAATGAGGTTTATAATTCATCCTTAATTATTCTTTAAGACAGATTGAAGTTCTATATATTTTTCTATTGCAGACTGAGCTGTTAAGTGGAAAGTTTTATCTAATTCTAATTTCATTGAATTTGTATAAACTTCATTTTTAGAAAATTTTAAATAAAAATTATCTGGATTTATACCCTTCTTAACATTTGTAGTAAGAGTTGAATTAATTTCAAGTCCCTCAACAGGAATCTCACAAATTACTGGGTTATATTCTTTTAAACCTTGATCAATAATTTTATTTGTCATATTTTCAAATGGTATAGGAATTTCAATTTTTTCCCTATTATTAAAAAAATAAATCTTTTCTTGAGATGATAAAATAGTAAATTTTGATGGTCTTGATTCATCTAGATGAAGTCTTATTAAATCATTATTTAAATAATATTCTACTATTGTATTTTCTTTATTTGTATTATTTTTTTTTGTGCTCTTAGTCAAAGTTCTTTTATCAACAACTTGTGTAGGAGGTTCTGAATCAACTTTAACTGCCCCTGCACTATTTACATAAGCTGATTGTGTAAGTGGAGGAGGAGCATTTGATCCAACATCACCTATATCATTATTTTCTTCAGAAAATATTTTAGGATCACTTACATTAATTTTTTGTTCAGATTTAATGAAAGAGGATACATAGTATAAGGGCTTATTAACTTTATTAGTTAATTTAAATTTTATGTTATATGTGTTTTTTTTCTTTGTTTCTTCAACAAGATCAACCACATACACAACACTGATATATTCATTCTCGATCAATTTATTTTGATCTTTAAAAGAAGATATTAAAAATAGTAAGTTTATCAATACATTTATCATATATACAATCTTATAAAGATTCAAAAAAAATTCAAAATTGATTTGAAGTAGAGTTAAAGAATATATTTTGTATTAATTTTAATTTGTATGAAAATAAGGGAATTTTTTTTAGTTATTATATTTCTTATAGGATGTGCTGATAAAGAAATCAATAATAAAATAATTATTGAAAATATAAAAGCTGATACTTTAAATGGAGGATTAATTTTACCAGGAGGTTTTGAATCATTAGTAGTTACGGAAGGAGTTGGCCCTTCTAGACATTTAGCGGTAAATAATAATGGGGATATTTATGTAAAACTTAGAACAGCAACTGGAAGAAATGGTAATGTTGCCTTGAGAGATACGAATGGTGATGGAAAAGCAGATATAATTGAACGATTTGGAGATTATCCTAATGATGGAAAATTTGGAACAGAAATGAAGATAAATGAAGGATACCTATACTATAGCTCTGAACTAGTAGTATATCGTCAAAAACTATCAGAAAATCAATTAATCCCTATCGGAAAACCAGAAATAATAGTAGTTGATCCCTATCCAATAAGATGGCATAACGCGAAATCATTAGCGTTTGATAAAAATGATAATATTTATGTCACATTTAGTGCACCCACAAACGCATGTGAAGATTGGGACTCAAAGCCAAATACATATTCTACAAGAGATGTTAAAGGTCAATATCCTTGTGAACAACTAGATATCCTTGCAGGAATATGGAAATTCAATAAGAATACATTAGGCCAAGATATTTCTGATGGAGAGAGATACGCAACTGGAATAAGAAGTGTCGTAGGATTGACATGGAATAATTTAACTAATAGTCTTTATGGTGTAAATCACGGAAGAGATTTTCTATATAATCATGCTCCACAATTTTATTCAGAATGGGACAATGCCATATTACCTGCTGAAGAATTTATGAAAATTAGTGAAGGTGATGATTTCGGATGGCCATATACCTATTATAATCAGTTTAAAAATGAGAGAATAATTGCACCAGAATACGGAGGAGACAGTAATAAAAAAGCTGCTGAATCTTATGCAAATCCTATTATGGGATTACCTGCACACTGGGCACCAAATGATCTTCTATTTTATACTGGAAATCAATTTCCTGAAAGATATAAGAACGGAGCATTTATTGCATTTCATGGGTCAACAAATAGAGTACCATATCCACAAGCTGGATATGTAGTTGGATTTATCCCATTTAAGGAAGGTAAGCCTAATGGAGACTTAGAAATTTTTGCTGATGGATTTGCAGGAAAAGAAATATTGATTGATATGGAAGACGCAAAATATAGACCTATGGGTTTAGCTCAAGGTCCTGACGGATCACTATTCATATCAGAGTCAAAAAAAGGTAAAATTTGGAGAGTATTTTTTTCTGGAGATAGAAATAACTTTGGAGAGAAAGAATTAGATTCTATGGTTAAGAGAGAAGAAAGAAGTTACACTAAAATACCTGATAAAATAAATGACAGAATAGAATAAATTAATTAGTTTTTTTAAAAGAACTAATTATTTTGTCAACAATTTCTGGATTTAATAAAGTTGAAATATCTCCAAAATTATTAAACTCATTTGAAGCGATTTTTCGCAAAATTCTTCTCATAATTTTACCTGATCTTGTTTTTGGTAACCCAGGAACTATTAAAATTTTATCCGGTTTTGCAATAGGTCCGATATGATTTGAGACAGTTTTTCTAATAGAGTCAAAATAATCTGTTTTTTCACTTTCATTATTTATTATTACAAACCCAAAGATACCTTGACCTTTAATGTCGTGTGGATATCCAACAACAGCAGATTCAACTACATCACTATTTTGGTTAATAGCATCTTCAACCTCAGCAGTTCCTATCCTATGTCCAGAAACGTTTATTACATCATCGACTCTTCCTAAAATTCTATACATACCATTCTCATCTCTTTTTGCACCATCGCCTGTAAAATAGAAACCTTTAAAGGTAGAAAAATAAGTTTCCTTACATCTCTTGTGATCACCGTACGTGGTTCTTAAGATAGATGGCCAAGGAAACTTAATACATAAATTTCCTTCTATATTATTCTCTAAAATTTCATTACCATCGTTATCTAGTAGGACTGGCTGTATTCCAGGTAACGGTAAAGTTGCATATGTTGGTTTACATTCAATAATATTAGGAAGTGGTGATATCATTATACCACCAGTTTCTGTCTGCCACCATGTATCAACTATCGGACAATTATTTTTACCTACCTTTTCATTATACCAATTCCAAGCTTCCTCATTGATTGGTTCACCAACCGATCCAATAACTTTGAGGGAAGAAAGGTCTGATTTTTCTAAAAATTTCTCTCCAAAAGATTGCAATGCTCTTATTGCAGTTGGAGCTGTATAAAATTGATTAACATTATATTTATCAATAATATTCCAAAATCTTGAAGGATCTGGATATGTAGGAACCCCTTCAAACATAATAGTTTTTGCTCCTTTTAGAAGAGGACCATAAACTATATAACTATGACCAGTAATCCATCCTACATCTGCAGTGCACCAGTATGTATCTCCATCTTTATACTGAAATACATTTTCAAAAGTAAAATGTGTAAATATCATGTAACCGGCACATGTGTGGACAACACCTTTTGGTTTTCCCGTTGACCCAGAAGTATATAAAATAAACAATAAATCTTCGGAATTCATTTCAACAGCTGAACAATAATCTTCTACATTTTTTACTTCTTCATGATACCAATAATCTCTCCCTTTCATCATTTCAACATTACCTGAAGTTCTTCTAACAGTTAAAATACTTTTAACTGAAGGACAACTTTTTACAGCTTCATCAACTACAGCTTTAACAGGAACTGTTTTATTTCCTCTAAAATTTCCATCAGAAGTTATAACAACTTTAGCCTCACAATCATTAATTCTATCAGACAATGAATTAGCACTAAATCCAGCAAAAACAACAGAATGAACAGCACCTATCCTTGCGCAAGCAAGCATTGAAATTGCAGCCTCTGGAATCATAGGAATATATATAATTACTCGATCACCTTTTTTAACTCCTAACTTTTTTAGAACATTTGCAAAGCGACAGACCTCCTCGAATAACTGTCCATAGGTAAATGATTTCTCTTTATCATTTGGTTCATTTGGTTCCCATACAATAGCAGTTTGATTTTTTTTATCTTGATTTCTTTCGAAAATATTTTCAGTAATATTTAAACTACCATCTTGAAACCACTTGACATCAGGAGATTCAAAATTCCAATCTAAGATTTTAGCTGCTTTTTTTCTCCAAATAAATTGTTCGGAATAATCATTCCAAAACTTTTCTGGATCACTTACACTTAAATTATATTGCTTATGATAGTCTTCTAGAGTTTTAATCATATTTCAATTTATGAAAAATTATAAAAGTTCATTAGCTAAATTCGCAAGATCTGATCTTTCACCTTTTTTAAGTGTTATATGAGAGTATAGTTTTTGTCCTTTAAGCTTATCAATTAAATACGAAAGACCATTACTTTGAGAGTCAAGATAAGGCGTGTCAATTTGATTAATATCTCCAGCAAAAACAATTTTTGTATTTTCTCCAGCTCGAGATATTATAGTTTTTATCTCATGTGGAGTGAGATTTTGAGCTTCATCAACAATAAAGATAATATTTGAAAAACTTCTACCCCTTATATAAGCTAAAGGCTGAATAACAAGCTTCTCTGATTCAATCATATTTTTTAGTATTTTAAATTCTTTAGAGGTCTGCTTATACTGATTCTGGATATATTTAAAATTATCCCATAAAGGTTCCATATATGGATTAATCTTTGAGTTAATATCTCCAGGTAAATACCCAATATCTTTATTGCCCAGTGGTACAATAGGCCTTGCTACAAATATTTGTTTATAATTTCTTCGCTGAGATATTGCAGATGCTAATGCTAAAAGAGTTTTACCTGTTCCTGCAACTCCATTAATAGAAACTAAAGAAACATTTTCATTTAATAAAGAATGAATTGCAAAGGCTTGCTCAGCATTTCTTGGTTTAATTCCGGAGATTGTTGTCTTCTCTACTCTATTAATTGTTTGTTTATCACTATCATAATATACGAGAGCTGATTTATTAGAATCTTTTAATACATAATACGAATTATCTATGAGCTTTTTTCTAGGAAAAATATCTTTTTTATCGATTGAGTTACTTTCATAAACTTTATCAATAATAGCAGGTTTAATATTTTCAATTATTTTCTCTTCTAGATCTAAGGAATTTAAATTTTCAATTTTACCAGTTAAATAATCCTCTGCCTTTAGATTTAGAGATTTAGCTTTTAATCTTAAGTTAATATCCTTTGAGACAAGAGTGACAATTTTATTTTTTTCCTCTTTTTGTAAGTTTAATGCTGAGTCTAAAATTTTATGATCATTTATATCATCATTAAAAATATTATTTTTTGTTTTCTGATTAACAAGAATTTTAAATTTACCTTTTGTTTTACCATTTAATGGAATCCAATCGTTAAGCATTTTATCAATAGAGAGTTTATCTATCATTCTAATAAATTCTCTTGCTTCAAAATTTAAGGTATCGTTTCCCTTTTTCATTTGATCAAGTTCTTCTAAAACTGTTATCGGTATTCCAATATCATTCTCTTCAAAATTCATGATAGAATCATGAGAATATAAGATCACTGATGTATCAAGAACATATATTTTTTTCTTTTTCTGTGACACTACCCTTTATTTAAAATGTTTTTATAAAACTCAACATATTTTGGTAATATTATGTTTATATCATAATTATTTGCAATTCTAAGTGCATTTTCCTTAAAACCACTTAGATTTTTTTTATCTAAAACTTTTATCGCTTTCTCTGACATAGAATTAACATCACCTATATCACATGTAAAACCAGATACCCCCTCCTCAACTAACTCGGGTAATCCTCCTGCATTAGAAGAAATTACTGGAACTGAAGAAGCCATTGCCTCTAAGGCAGATAATCCAAAGCTTTCTTTTTCAGATGTTAAAAGAAATAAATCAGCTTTATAAAGCACGGTTTCTACATCTGGAATTTTTCCAACAAACATAACATCTCTTAAGGAACACAAAGATCTTGTAAGAGACTCAATGTTTGCTCTTTCAGGACCATCACCAATCATTATTAATTTGGAAGGAATTTCTTTATTTATCTTACAGAAGACATTAATTACATCTTGAATTCTTTTTACCTTTCTGAAGTTAGAAGTATGAATTAACAACCTTTCCCCTTTTGGACATAACTTACTCCTAAATGGATTTCTTTTAACCTTAGAATATTTATCAATATCAATAAAATTAGGAATTACATTAATTTCATTTGTTATATTAAATAGACTTAATGTTTCCTCTTTTAAACTATTTGAAACAGCAGTAACCCCATCCGAATTATTAATAGAATAATTAATCACAGGTTTACAAGATGGATCCTTACCAACTAAAGTAATATCTGTACCATGTAAAGTAGTTATAACAGGGATATCTATCCCCATTGATTTTAAAATTTCTTTTGCTAATAATGCAGAGGATGCATGGGGGATAGCATAATGTACATGAATAAAATCAAGCTTCTCGAACTGAACAATTTCAACAAGCTTACTTGTTAGAGATGTTTCATATGGGGGATATTCAAAGAGGGGGTAATTTTTAATAGATACTTCGTGATAAAATAAATTATTACTAAAAATGTTTAATCTGGCTGGCTGTGCGTATGATATAAAATGAACAGTATTACCAGTTTCAGATAAAGCTTTTCCTAGTTCAGTTGCAACAATGCCACTTCCTCCAAACGTAGGGTAACAGACAATACCTATCTTCATAAAATGAATTATATTTTTTTAAGAAAACTTAAGAGTTCCTTAATAAATTATCTATTACTAATTTAACAATTTTTCAATCTATCTTTATGTAATAATTAATTTGATTTACTAAATATGAGACTTCCTTCGTTTATTAAATTACCTAATAATAGAAAATTTAAATTTTCTGCGAGGCATTATGATCCAATCAAAGATGACCTTGACCAAAGAATATCGAAGGCTAAAAATACCAAAAAGAAATACTTTAATAGAAATAGGAAACCAAATGAAGTAAATGCATCAAAACTTCAACTATTTATAGCCCTTTTTCTTTCATTATTAATATTTGGATGGCTATACATAGGAAATACCATTTTTATTTTTTTGCTTTTAATACCTTTATTTTTCATTTATAAAAAAATCTCCAAAAATTGATATGAGTATTATTACCCAATTGCCAAAGTCTGTAGCTAATCAAATTGCAGCTGGAGAAGTAATTCAAAGACCGTCTTCAATTATTAAAGAATTACTTGAAAATAGCATTGACGCAAATTCGAAAAATATAAAAGTGCTTATTAAAGATGCTGGTAAACAATCTGTAACAGTTGTTGATGACGGAGAAGGGATGACAAAAGAAGATGCAGTAAAATGTTTTGGTAGACACTCTACATCAAAATTATCTAAAGCAGAAGACCTATTTAAAATTAAAACTATGGGTTTTAGAGGTGAAGCGCTGGCTTCTATAGCAGCTGTATCTGAAATCACATTAAAAACAAAAATCGAATCAGCAAAAATTGGTCAACAGGTTATTATAAAAGATTCTAAGATAATTGAACAAAAAGAAATTAGCTTTCAAAAAGGAACAAGTATCAATGCCAAAAACTTATTTTTTAATATTCCTGCTAGGAGAAATTTTTTAAAATCTAATAATCTAGAAATAAAATATATAATCGATGAGTTTATTCGTTGCGCAATTGCTAACCCAGAAATTTCTTTTTCTCTAATAAATGAAGATGCCGAAATATATAATTTAAAAAGTACTAATCTAAAGAAAAGAATAATTTCAATTTTTAAGAAAAATTATGAAAAAAACATGATTGAATGCGAGGAAAAATTTGGGGCTATAACAATTAATGGATTTATCGGAAAGCCAGAAAATACAAAAAAAACAAGAGGTGAGCAATTTATTTATGTTAATAATAGATTTATTAGGAGTGCCTATATAAATCATGCAATAATTAATAGTTATGAAGGAATGATAGAAGAGAAAAATTTTCCTTTTTACGTATTATTTATATCTATAAATACTGATCTAGTAGATGTTAATATTCATCCCACAAAAACAGAAATAAAATTTGAAGACGAGAAACTTATTTATAATCTGGTAAAATCCTCAGTTAAAAAATCTTTGGAAAAATTTAATGTATCTCCATCTATTAATTTTGACGCGGATATAAACTTCAAAGAAAATATTAGTTTTCAAATAAGCTCTAGCAAGAATGAAAATATCAAGGAGTCCTACTCAAATAAAAAGAAAGATTGGGAAAAAATCTTTGAGAATGTAAAAATTGAGAACTCAGATAAAATGCTATTTGAAAATACATCTTCAATTGATAATGAAAATAAACCTGTTCAGTTTCTAGAAAATTTTATATTTAAACAAGTTGGTGAGAAACTTTTAATATTTAATCACAAATACTGTCAGCAAAGAATTCTTTTTGAAAAATTTACAAATTCAAATATTAAGACCTATACTAATACTCAACAAAGTCTATTCCCACAATACATTGAGTTTAATAAGTCAGATTTTAGAATTATTCAAGAAATAATTGATGATATAAAATCTATTGGATTTAATATTGATTTTTTTGGAGAGAACTCAGTAGTTATCAATGGAATACCTAATGGCTTAGATGACATCAATGAAAAAGAAATAATAGAAGGTTTTATAGAAGAAATAAAGAATAATAACTCTGATAAATTAGAAAAAAGAGACCTAATAATAAAGTTCTTTTCTAAAAAAGCAAAAATTATAAATAATAAAAGCTTAAGTATTACAGAAATGAATCTAATTATTGACAGGTTATTTGCATGTAAAAATTCAAAGTATTCTCCTGATGGGAAACAAAATTATATTGAATTAGGTATTGATAAAGTAGAAAATTTATTTTGATGTTTAATCTTACACCAGCTGCAAAAAATATTTTAATAATTAATGGAATCATTTTCATTTTAACCAGTGGATACTTAATTGAAGAATTTGGATTAAGATATATACTCTCAGACAACTTCAAGCCTTACCAATTCCTCACATATATGTGGATTCATGCAGGTTTTGGACATCTATTTAGTAATATGTTTGCAGTTATTGTTTTTGCTCCTATTCTTGAAAGAGTATGGGGCTCAAGAAAATTTTTTACTTTTTATTTAATCACAGGAATAGGTGCTGGGATTCTTTATTCAGGGGTCAATTTTTTTGAAAATTATTCATTAGAATCTAAAGTAAAGTCTTATCAACAAAATCCAAACCCTGAAAGATTTAGAAAATTTATTCTCGAAAATTCAAAAGAATATTATAATCAATTATATGATTTTATTTCGGTTTATTCTGATAACCCTGGAAATGAAGAATACATTAGAGAAAGCATAAGTATCAGCAATACTATACTAAGAAATAATAATGATATACCTATGGTAGGAGCTTCTGGTGCCGTTTTTGGCATTTTATTAGCATTTGCTATGTTATTTCCAAACATGCAGCTTATGTTATTAATTCCTCCAATTCCAATAAAAGCAAAATATCTAGTATTAGTTTATGGTTTTTATGAAATATGGAGTGAATTTAACAGAATGCCTGGAGATAATGTAGCTCATTTAGCTCACCTTGGAGGAATGTTAATTGCTTATATTGTTCTTCGATACTGGAAAAATAAATACGGAACATACTACTAATAATGGCAAATTTTATAATTGAAGATTTTAAAAGTGCATGGAGCAAAGACGATAATGGTCTAGTAAAGATCATATTAATAAATGTTATAGTTTTTGTTTCAGTGAGTTTTTTAGAGGTATTTATAACCCTTTCAGGTGGAGGAGCTATAATAAACACATTAATTAATAAGTTAATGTTACCTGCATCATTTACTACATTTATTTTACAGCCTTGGTCATTAATATCTTATTTTTTCTTGCATCTAAGCTTTGGACATATTTTGTGGAATATGCTTTTCTTGTATTGGTTTGGAAAAATAATTAATGATAATATTGGAAATAATGCAGTTATATCATTATACGTTCTTGGTGGTATAGTCGGGGGGCTTTCGTATATGGCTCTATTTAATATCATTCCATTCTATCAAGATAGAATTTCAGACTCATTAATGTTAGGTGCATCAGCTGGTGTATTTAGTATTGTTGCTGGTTCAGCAACACTTTTACCTAATTATACTTTTTACTTACTTTTCTTAGGTCCAGTTAGAATTAAATATATAGCTTTATTTTATATTCTTCTATCATTCTTAGATGTAACTGGATCCAACGCTGGAGGTGAGATTGCTCATCTCGGGGGAGCATTAATTGGATATCTATTCATAAGACAACTACAAAATGGGATAAATATGGGAGAAGGAATTATAAATATTCTAAATCTTTTTAATAAAAAAACATCTTATAGATCAGAAAATAAACAACCAATAAAAAAAGAAGAAAAGCAAAATATATCACAAGATGAGATTGATAAAATTCTTGATAAGATTTCTGAAAGCGGGTATTCAAGCCTCTCAAAAAATGAAAAAGAGAAACTTTTTAATGCAAGTAAAAAGTAATCTATCTCTCTTTCTCTAAGTATACAGTACCTAGTAATTTATCTCGTCTTCTTACATAAGGTGTATTATAGTATTCAACAGGAGTAATTTCATAATAATAGAAATCCGTTTTTACTATCTCCGAAGTGAAAGAATTTACTCCGTTCCAAATTTTATCAGAACCTTGGACAACACCTTCATAAACTATCCTCTGATACCTATCCATAACCTTAACCTCAAAACTTAAATCCTCTTGAAGTATATTCTCATACTTAATTAAGAAATAATCATTGAAATCATCACCATTTGGAGTAAAATAATTAGGTAGACTATATCTAGGATTTCTTAAATTCTCTATATATATGTACACTTTACCTAATACCTCACATCCCTCAAAATCACTTACACTATATGTAATAGTATCAAATGGAATTGGAGACTCATCAAAATTATAGGTAATTGTTCCATCAATATTTGATATTGCATCACCAAATTTTGGACCAGAGATAATCCTTACACTAGTTGTATCAATCTGAGAGTCAGGGTCAATGTCATTAGCAAGTACATTGATATCCCTAGAACTTGCAACAGTTCCATCAACAATTATTGAGTCATCTTCAGTTATTGGACAGTCATTCTCATAATTTATAATTATAGTTACTGTTCCTACAGAGTCACATGAAATAAAACTATCATCAGTATCAGTAAGTATATAATCAAAAGTTACAATTTCTGGTCCTGGAGCAGGAACATCATCAGGTGCAGAATAAGTAAATTTACCATTCTGTGTCCATGAGAATCCTCCCAGGCTCGGAGGATTTGAAATACTAACAATTAATTCATTTCCTTCAACATCAAAATCATTAAATACCATGGAGGTGTCAATTATATCACCTTCATTAATATTAAAAACATCATCAACAGGGACTGGGCAATCATTTACAGGATTAATACATAATGATACACTAACAGTATCACTACTTAAGCCAGTATCATCTACAGCATAATAAGTAAATGAGTCGTTAGTTGTTTCTCCTCCATTGTGAGTATAGATAAATGTACCATTTGGATTTAAAATTAGTACTCCATTGAGTGGATAAGTGACAAGAACAGCTCGTAAGGTTGATCCAGGATCTTCATCATAATCATTAGATAATATACCATCATCAGACATTAAAATTTGAATGAATCCACCCTCATCAATACATTCAAAAGAGTCCTTAACTGCAACTGGTGGAGTATCAGGAACTGGAGTAATCCTGATAGATACAGTAACTGTATCAGATGTTGGACACTCACCATCATTAAGTAAATAAGTGAACTCATCAATAAAGTTTTCGCTATCATCGTGGCTGTAATCAAAAGATCCATCTGAATTAAGTACAACACCACCAAAAGATGGAGGATCAAGAAGTTGAATTTCTAAAACGTCACACGCATTTTGGTCAGTGTCGTTTGCTAAAACTCCGTCAAAAGGACCGATATTTAAAATTCCACCTTCATCTACACCACCATATAAATCATCATTTCCAACAGGACACTCATTATCTATAAGTATTTTAGCAGTGTCAGCAACAAGAGTTGTATCTTCGCCATCAGTTACAAAATAAGTAAAGAATACCTCATCTGGATCATCAGAACAACTGTGGTCATAAGTAAATGTCCCATCGTCATTTAGAACAAAAGCACCATCAGTTGGCGGTGTATCAAGTATTACCCTTAAAATATCTTGCGGATCAGGGTCCAAACTATTGACAAGAAGGCCATTAGTGAGATCACACGATAATACCTCGCCTTCTAAGATGTTATACTCTTCACCTTCATCATCTGGAGGAGTATTTAAAATTTGTATACAGACTTCAGTTTCTTCTGAGAACCCAGCTGGAGGACCTGGTTCACCATCATATGAACGATATGTGAAACATACCTCATTTGGAGTATCTGTTCCATCATGTATATAAGTAAATGATCCGTCAGAGTTCATATTTAATTTACCCAAACTAACATTTTTAATAATGAGGACACTAAGATCATCACCATCTGCATCGGTGTCATTAGATGTAAGTCCATTTGTAATGTCAACAACTAGAGTATCACCTTCGTAGACAGAGAACGTATCTTTTTCAGCAATAGGCAAATCATTAACAGGATTTATTATGATAATTACAGTAGATAAGCTATCACAACCAGATTGGTCTATAGACCTATACCTTACACTATCAATAGTTGTTTCAGATCCATCATGAGTATAAAGAAATCTCCCTCCAGGGAATATCTGTACAGTACCATGGTTAACATTTGATAAAGAATCTTTTTCAGCTCTAATATTATCCAAATCGCCATCATCATCATAATCATTAATTAATACTCCTAAAGAATCTGGAACATCAAGAACTGCACCTTCATCTACAAAAAATGTATCTCTTACAGCAATTGGACAATCATTTATATTTAAAGGAATTAAAATTATTTTACCAGACACATCACTTGGGCAAAGATCGCTTTCAATTTTGTATTCTATGGTATCTCCCAACTGACTTCCGTCATGATTGTAAGTAAACTTACCATCAAATTTGATTTCGTTATTATCTAAAGTTCCATTAGTAGGCAGAGTCCAATCCGTAACAAAAATTGTATCTCCACCACCATCATCATCATTTAATAAAATTCCACAAAGTGTTTTAGAGGATCCTTCATCATACAAGTAGGCACCATCAACCCACCTCCATCCACCAGTAGGCTCTTCAAAATACTTATCATTCGGATCTTGATAAAGTCCAATTAATAATGATTCACTTATCAAACTAGCAATAGCATCATTTTCTTCTTTAGAGCTAATAACTGCTAGATATCCACCTGATGCATCAGCTTGGGCTTTTGCGTCTACCCATCCAAAGCTTAAATTTGATTTAAAGTAAGAGTGCCCATTAAATTTTCCTAAATAGGTATGTCCAGATTTTGAAGTTATTAATTTATCAACCTCCAATAAATACTTTTTTTCTGTTGAAGATGGTAAATCGTTCCATTTCCCATCCTCTAAATCTGGATTTGTTTCACCGTGTATTATTTCACCGTAATTTTCACTTCCTTGTTGATTAGGTTCATTACCTGACCAATTCGTATAGCCAGTACCTGGTTCGGTATATGTTGTAATACAGGTGTCAATTGTAATAGATTCCCCTTCAGTAACATAATAAATATCATCATTAGGTATTGGGCAGTCAGGGATAGGATTAATTGTTAAATAGACAGTAGCTGTATCTGAACAATTTACATCACCATCATTTACCAGGTATCTTACTGAATCTATCAGAGTTTCAGAGTCATCGTGTATGTACTCAAAAGAACCATCAGTATTGAGTGTAATTATACCATGATCGGGTCCGTCAAGCAATTTAGAGTTAAGGTCATCTCCCTCTTCATCAGTATCATTTGCTAGAATTCCAGGAGATGTAACATTTAATGTTCCTCCTTCATCAACAGAGTAAAAATCATCTACTCCAACAGGGCAATCATTAATTTGATTTACTTTAATAATTACTTTTCCTAGCTCATCACAAAGTCCGTCTGAAAGATTATAAATGAAATTATCCTCAGGGTCGCCACCCTTACCACTATGAACATAGGTAAATGAACCATCAACCCCAAAACTTGTTAGCTCACCATCATCTGGTGAATTAGCCAGAGATGTTGAAAGACCATAATATAATTTTAAGACATCATCCTGTGAGACAGTATCACCAAGAATAGTTATATCATCAATTCTTCCTTTGAAATAATTACCAGAAACTGATTTACCAATAAGTAACTTAGCAGGTATATTTGATAGACTGGTGTTGTTTAGTTTCTCAGTATAAATAAGGGTTTTATTTAGGTACATCTTATAAGTATCCTCATTTTTTACAAAAACAAAATGATGCCACTGATTAGTAAGTTTAGATACTCCAAGAGGAGAAGTTGATTTTACAGTATACCCTGTTCCATTACCAATTCCTATAGAAATCTTCTCATCTTTAATTCCTAAAACAAGTCCTTTCTCCAACCCATTCACAGTAAAATTCAAAATTGTTGGAGTATCTCCTGCATCATTTTGTGACCTAAACCATCCCGATATAGTATATCGTGATCTCTTCAAGTCAAGTAGCTGATGATCAACATCAACATATGAGGTAGATCCATCAAAACCGTATGCTTGCTTATCTTTAGGAGGCTGGAATCTATCAGGAACATATGATGGAGAATTTGGATAAGTTATCAGATAAAATGGGGAAGCACATTTTCCATCTCCAGCAGTAGCACATTCTGGTGGGTTAGGTAGCTTTAGTGTATCAGCAGCTCCTCCCTTAAGTACACCAAAGAAATAATTATTACTTAATTCATTTGCTCTTTTAGAAATAAGAATAGTACTTAGAGTATCCACTTTACCTGGAGGATAATTGTCAGCTGTAAAGTATTCTGGAGCGCCTGGAATAGAGTCATAAAACTCATTCATAGGGTAATAAGCAATTAAATTATCATTTATTATTGGAAGTGTTCCTATATCTTGATCACTATCATTTCCCATTATTCCAGGAAGTAATGTAAAATTTCCTTCACCTCCTCCTGAAAGCCCTGAAATTTCTAAAGTACCTCCTTCGTCAACAGTGTAGACTGTATCCCGAGCTACAGGACACTCATTGACAGAGTTAATATTTATATAGACAGTGACTGTACTACAAGTTTTATTTACATCTCCAATTATATAAGTAAACTTATCAGCATTTGTCTCAGTTCCATCATGAACATATGTAAATGATCCATCTGGATTTATTTTATCTCCTACTAACACACCATTAACTGGTCTGTCCTTAAGAAGCGCCCATATTGTATCGCCCTCTTCATCTACATCATTTAATAATACACCTGTATACTCTTTCTCTCCACCAGTTAGATTGAACATGATATCATTAACTCCTACATTATTTTTATCTGCATTAAGAGTACCTCCCTCGTTAACGGAAAAATAATCTGTCGCAGCAATAGGACATGCATTATCAGGACCAAAGAATAATCTTATTGAATCGATAACACAGCACTGAGTTCCCTCTTTTGGTAAATCACATACCTCAACAATGATCCTATCTCTTAAATTTCCAGAGCCATCATGCTTATAATAAAATGTTCCGTCAGGGTTCACACCATAATCTGTAGCAAATGCAGGAGGTGGGTAAACTGGGCTACCGTCTGGATTAGTAAGCCATAGATCCGAAGAAGGATCATGTAATTTCATAATTAAAGTATCATTTTCCGGGTCTTCATCTTCAACTAACCCACCTAAGAAATAATCATTAATCTCAAACAAACCACCTTCATCCATATTTAATGCCCAAATATCTCCGTTAGAATCTAACACAAATAATGTGTCTCCGTTAACATCTGTTGTTACACTATCTATAGATAATGGTTTCCCTTCAGAATCAAATAAGCTATTTAGATAATCACTAATAGACGCACCTTCTAAAAGGCTTAAACTGTTATATCCATTTGTTCTTGCAATTGGGCAATCATTAGTTGGGGTAATAATAATCTGAACAGTATCAGGGACGCTACTACAAATACCATCACTTGCGTAATAAAGAAAGTAGTCAGAGTCATCCTCACCACCTCCATGAATATAAGTAAATGAGCCATCAGTATTTACAGTGACCGTACTATTTTTAGTATTGGGCTCCGAATCTTTATAAGCGGTAATATCATCACCATTAATATCAAAATCATTTTGAAGAACTCCATCAAGTCCTGAAGTAATTAATGTTCCTCCTTCTGAAACATAATATGTATCTTTTGTTGTTGTTGGACAGTCATTAACTTTAATAAACACTTGGCCAACCTGAGACTCACTACCACCCTCATTATATGTAATAAATAATGTATACTCAAAAGTATCAACCTTAGGGAAAGATGTTCCGTTGTGAGTATAAGTAAATGATCCGTCATCAAATAATTCAAATTGTTTCGGCCCTGATGATAAAGCTAAATTTGGAGTTGACGAGATAAAAGATCTTGATGTAGAATTAGGAGGACTAGGATCATTTGCAAGGACTCCTTTAGCAGCAGAAATATTTATCGTCTGATTTACGCCAACATAAAAAGTATCAGCTACTGGAATTGGAACTGAATTAGCTATGGTAATAGGGACAATATTTGTAGCAGTTAAACCACCACCATCAGTATACTCGTACATTATACTGGTATTAAATGGATTTCCTCCAGAAAGATAAGCTGGAGCAGTATAAGTTAAAATTCCTTTCGATGTAAGAGTTGCTACTCCTTTTGAAGGGCCTTGAATTATTTTAAATGAATAACCGTTATCTAGACCTAATGTGTATTCTTCATCTTGAATACCTTTTGTCCAGTCACGTGTAGTAGTTTCTCCCTCGTTAACCTGTATCGCTCCGTTAGATATGAAAGGAGGATCATTTACGGGAGTGACACATATTTCTACTAATCCAACAGCCTTAAATCCATCTTCATCCTCAATTTCATATGAAAATCTAACTAAATTATCTAAGGTTTGATCCCCATTATGTCTAAATTCAAATGTACCATCTGAACATATACCTGGTAATCCATTACACTGTATAAGTCCTAAACTTGTTGGGGCTTTAATTTTGATTGACAACGGTCCGCCTTCAGGGTCATAATCATTAGCTAGAAGACCAATAGCTGGATCTGAAATTTTTAATATACCATTCTCTAAAACGCAATTACTTCCATCATATGTATCTTCAACTGCTACTGGAGGGGTTTCATCGTCTATAATTTTTATAGTTACAGATCGGGGAGCAAAACTTATATTTTGTGATGCTGGACTATCTGAGGTGTTGTTTAACTGAATTATTA
This sequence comes from Flammeovirgaceae bacterium, assembly GCA_038113315.1. Taxonomy (GTDB): domain Bacteria; phylum Bacteroidota; class Bacteroidia; order Cytophagales; family MED-G16; genus MED-G16. The sequence goes on from JAYNOQ010000001.1 coordinate 93,437, forward strand.
TTTCTTCATTGGGATCTTCTAACTCATCATCGATTGCTAAAATTTTTACAACTGCTTCGGTATCACCAGCTGCAATTATTATTTCATCATCTGCAGGACTAGTAGAATTATCAATACTAAAATCTGAATTGAAACCTGCAGTAAAATTTAAACCCTCATAATTTAGTGCAACTTTAGAAGGTAGGTTGTATGTTCTACTCAGAGTGATCGTTAGGTTAGCCTCTCCACCATCTTCATCTATTTCGGTTTCATCTAAGGAAAAAGAAACAAGAGGTGGTTCATTATCAATAATTGAAAAAAACAAAGTATCATCAGAAATAGTACCTGGACCTAAAGTAATTTGAGGCAAAAGATAAAATGTTTCTATTTCTTCATAAGTTGCGTCATCTACAGCATTTATATCCATGGGCGCACTAAACGATGTTCCAGCATCTAGTTTAACAAGTTGAGTATAATTAACATCAGTGCTTGAAGCTGTAGCAGATATTGGAATAAAAGAGATTTGAAGATAAATATCTGCAGATGCTGGTTTATTAGACTGAACTTGAATTTGATACTTTGGGGATCCTTCTTCTTTAAGAATAGTATCTCCAGTAATTAATTTTAATGAAAGAATTTCATCCCCTTGAGCATAGAGATTTTTATTACCTAACGATAATATAAAAGCTAGAAATAATAAAAACAAAAATCTTACCATACGTTTTCTGCTTAACCT
>JAYNOQ010000002.1:0-27650 GCA_038113315.1 Flammeovirgaceae bacterium
TTTACAACTATTGCCATCCCCTTAGATTGTTAAGTCTGTTTCTGATTTGTAGTCAATTGCATTGATTAACAGTTTTTGTAAAATAGAAGAGAAAACTCCAACCGTAAAAGGTCCAATGATGAGTAATAGATTAAGAACTACTACCCCGGGAGCATCGTCTTTTTCAGCGACAATAAAAACATAAGGTGAGCCTACCAAGTATAGCAAACTGATAAAAAGTGAAGTCCATTTGATATTTTTCAAAGCATTTACTGAATACTCAGTTAATGATTGATTCTTATCAATCAAATTGAGTAGCAGAAGAGATTGATAGAAAATAAATAAAAAAGGAAGCATGGAAATCGACACTCCAATCAAAATTGGTTTATATCCTCCAACAAGATCTAATTTAATAGTGTTTACAATTAGAAATACCGAAAGTGAAATAGCTCCAAAACTTAATACATAGATAATTAATTTTAAAAATAGAGTAGAACTCTTATCAATAAATTTTTCCCCCTTAGCTTCCATAAACTAATCAAATTAATTTTAATGACAAAAGTAAATAAATTATTGATAAACAATAAAAAATAATTGATTTATAGTAAAAATTCAAACAAAAAACCGCTACACTATAAAAGTATAACGGTTATATCATTGTAAGTTGCTTGAGTTTTTAAACTCGAACCCTTTCTACCAAGGTATTAATAAACTTAAAAAACTGAAAGATATTTTAGAGTTTAATGGAATATGGTCAAAGGGGATGTTTATAAAGCAAAAAATAATTCAGAATTAACCACTAATAGGGAATTAAATTATTTTAAATCTATCTTAAACTTATTACCATAGAGTTGATGACCTGGATAACTTAAACTTTCTCCATAAGAATAAAGTAAGTAACCTTCTGTTTGAGACTCATTAGTATAAATTAAACTTGGATGCCATGCAAAAGATGAGGTTTGAGAAAAAGGAATACTACACTCAGAAATTAATTTTTTGGGTGATCCTATATAAGATATAACATTCTCATTAAATGGATCAATCCAATTTATTCCATCTTTTGAATAAGTAATATAAATTCCAGAGTCATTTGAATTACACCCGTTATTTGAAAAAGCATTAAGGTTTAAAACCATAACATATAACTCCAGAGATTTATTATAAGTGACATGAGGAAATATTGCATCTGAATAACCATAGTCTCCTGAGACAACTTCTTTTGCTTTTATAATTGAAGAAGTAAATTCATTTTGATCGTTTAAAAAATAAAATTTATCAAATTGAGGTTCGCCATTAGTTACGTCAAATTTTCCCATGCAAATATTTACTCCTCTATTATCTCTATTATGATCAACATAATAGACAAAAAGTTGTGTGCTATCTTTAGAAAATAACATTGATGGCTCACCATAGCCACCATCAGCAAAACCATTATCGTCGTCTTTTGACATATAGTTTGGCACAATAGCGTTCTGACTTATTTCAAAAACCTTTCCATCATCAGAAGACACTAAACCAACAGATGCATAAAAACCAGCCACTCCTCCAGGAAGAATGGTACCGTCATGATATTCACCATGATATAAACCATAAAACTTGTTATTAGATTTTATAAGTTGACCAACTCCTATATAGTTTGCATATGGAAGATCTCCAGTATTAGGTGGTGAAATTAAAACTTGTGATTCAGTGAGGTTCTCTATACTACTTCCTGAAATTTCGAATGTTGATTCTCCCGAAGCCGTAACTAAAGAAACAAAATCGCTTCTAAATTCTTTTACTCCAATCGTTATATCATTGAAATAAGACATATTAAGTTTAGATGATAAATTAATAGGACTTCCTTCAAGTATAAAATCAAATTCTTTATTTTGGTTATTTACAACTTCTTCTTCTTCGGAACATCCTAGAATAATGAATAATAAAAAAAGAAACAAAAGTGGTTTTCTAAGCATTTTACTATTAAAAAGGAGTACCCGGAGTGGGACTTGAACCCACACGGACTATAAGGTCCACAGGATTTTAAGTCCTGCGTGTCTACCAATTCCACCATCCGGGCAAAAAGGAAGAGCGAGAAATGGGATTCGAACCCACGACCCCAACCTTGGCAAGGTTGTGCTCTACCAACTGAGCTATTCTCGCTTTTACCAATTAGGTCTGCAAATTTATAATTCTATTAATGAAATTACATTCAAAAATATAAAAAAAACTAATTCACTTTTTTGTTGACTTTAATAGGTCAATAATCTCATTTAGTTTTACTAGAGCCTGAACTGGGTTTATATTATTTATATTAATTTCTTCTAAAATTTTTTTAATTTTATCAAATTCTGGATCTGAATAGCTCAATTTTAGCTGCTTTGATTCTTTTTCTAAGCTTTTTTTAACTGATTTCTTTAGTGTATTTCTTTCTAGCTCTCTTAAAACTTCATAAGCTCTAATTAAAATTTGATTAGGCATACCTGCCAACTGAGCAACATTAATTCCAAAGCTATGCTCAGAGCCTCCGGGAATTAATTTTCTAAGAAATATTATCTCATCGTTAATTTCCTCTACAGAAACATTATAATTTTTAACTCTATCTAATTTTTCTTCAAGCTGATTTAGTTCATGGTAGTGGGTAGCAAATAGCGTTTTTGGGTGTACATTTTTTTGATTATGAAGATATTCAACAATTGACCAGGCTATAGATATACCATCATAAGTACTAGTTCCCCTGCCAATTTCATCCATAAGAACTAAGCTTCTATCTGTTAGATTATTCATGATGCTAGATGTTTCCATCATCTCCACCATAAATGTAGATTCCCCCTTTGAGATATTATCTGAAGCTCCAACTCTTGTAAAAATTTTATCTACAATTCCTATTTTGCTAGATTCAGCAGGGACATAAGATCCAATTTGAGCCAGAATTACAATCAAAGCAACTTGTCTAATGATTGCAGACTTACCAGACATATTAGGACCTGTTATGATAATTATTTGTTGAGAACTGTTGTCTAGAAAAATATCATTAGGAATATATAACTCATCTGGTGGGAGAGTTTTTTCGATAATCAGATGTCTTCCTTTTTTAATTTCTATTTTCTTTTGCCCTGATATTTTTGGCTTACTTAAATTAGATGTTAAAGCTAAAGTAGAGAAGGAAAGAACACAGTCAAGAAAAGCAACAGATCTAGATATTTCTTGAAGTATTGACACATCATTAGAAAGATCTTGAAGTAAATCGAAATAAAGCTCTCTCTCAATATTTAATATTTTTTCGTCTGCATTTAATATGGTTTCTTCATATTCTTTAAGTTCTTCAGTAATATATCTTTCTGCATTTACTAAAGTTTGTTTTCTAATCCAGTTTGAAGGAACCTTATCTTTATGAGCATTTGTTACTTCAAGGTAATATCCAAATATTTTATTATAAGCAATTTTTAAAGAAGAAATTCCTGTCTTTTCAATCTCTTCATTTTGAATTTTTAAAAGAATATTTTTACCTCCATCAGAAATTGATCTAAGCCTATCAAGTTCTTTATTGTAACCTGCCTTTATAACTTTTCCACTTGAAAACAAAGATGCGTCATCATTCAAAGACTCATCTATCTTCTTGATAACTTCTCTTGATTTAGGTATACCGCTAGCCCATGACTTAAAATTATTGAAATTGCTATTTTTTAGCTGAAGTTTTAAATCTTGAACTGAAAGCAACGAATTTTTAAGATAGATTATCTCTCTTGGAGTTGCCCTATTTAAAGCTATTTTAGATGTTATCCTCTCAATGTCAGATATCTCAGCCATGCTGTCAAGAACATAATCTCTAATATTTTCGTCAGATATAAATGCTGATACAAATTTTTGACGATACTCTATTTGCTGCTTATCAAGAAGAGGATTTAAAATCCATCTACTCATTAATCTTGAACCCATAGGTGTCAAGGTTTTATCAATAACAGATTTTAAAGTAACCGAGTCATTATTTGATGGGTAAATAAGTTCTAAATTTTTTACAGTGAATTTATCTAACCACATATACTGATCATCCTCTATTCGAGTGAGGGATGTAATATTAGACAGGTCTGTATGTTCTGTTAACTCTAAATAAAAAAGGATTGCTCCGGCACACACAATTCCTTCTTTATCGTCATCTACTCCGTAACCTTTAAGGTTTTTTACATTAAAAAAAGAAATCAATTTATCATATGAATATCCCATTTTAAAAACCCAGCTGTCAAGGGGAAAAACATTCATACCATTAAATTTTTCTAATATAAAATTTTTGTCATCCTTGGAACAGAGTATCTCAGAAGGGTCATAAATATTTATAAGCTTTTCAAGTTGATCGTTATCACAATTAGTCAAAGAAAACTCTCCAGTAGAAATGTCAAGGAATGCTACCCCATACTTGTTTTTAGAAATAAAAACTGATGCTAAAAAGTTATTTTTTTTTGCATCTAAAACTGTATCATTTAAAGAAAGTCCAGGAGTTACAAGTTCGGTTATTCCTCTTTTTACTATTCCTTTAGCTTTCTTAGGATCTTCTAATTGATCACAAACAGCAACTCTACAGCCTGCATTTACTAACTTTGGTAGATATGTCTCTAGTGAATGATGCGGGAAGCCAGCAAGTTCAACATGAGAAGCAGCGCCATTAGCTCTTTTAGTTAATACAATTCCTAGTATTTTACTTGCGAGGATAGCATCGTCTCCAAACGTCTCATAAAAGTCACCCACACGAAATAAAAGCATTGCGTCAGGATGCTTAGTTTTTATTTCATTATACTGCCTCATAAGAGGAGTTTCCTTAACTTTTTTAATATTATCGGACACTTGTTTTAAATAAATTAAATAGCTTGCAATAGATATATTTTAAATTTAAAATTGTTCTAATTTAAAATATTTATTGAAGGTTTTAAAGATGGCAAATCTAACTGAGAAAAAAAAGTCCATAAACAAGAGAGACAAAGTTCTTGCAAGGGGAAATAAAAAAACACCTCAATTTCCAAGGCAAATTGCTGGTCTAGAAGAAAGCTCATCTGAATGGAATTTTGAGAAAGCTGCACACTTATTAAGAAGAACAACTATAGGGCCAACATATAACGAAATTACTGAATCAGTAAAAGACGGTTTGGACAAAACATTAACCAAACTTCTAGATGATACCACAAAATCTTTTGATCCACCTTTAAACTTTTTAGATGAAGAGGACCCTGAAATTCCTCTTGGAGAAACATGGATTAATGCAGAAAGAAAAAAAAATGATTCCAAAAGAGAGAATTCTTACGCCGCTTGGAGAGTCTCTCTGATACTTAATAAGAAAGAGCCTATATCAATAAGAGAAAATATGGTTTTGTTTTGGCAAAATCATTTTGCTACAGAGGCTGCAGTTGTGAACGACGCAAGATATGTTTACTGGATGCACGACAGATTTAGAAATAACTTCTTAGGCAATTTCAAAAATCTTGTAAAAAAGGTAAATGTTGACGCAATGATGCTAGTTTATTTGAGTGGTATATATAATGTCAAAGAGGCGCCAAATGAAAACTATGCCAGAGAGCTCTTTGAGCTTTTTACTATTGGTAAAGGACCTATTGATGGAGATGACAGCTATACATACTACACAGAAAGTGATATTATAGAAGCATCTAAAGTTCTAACAGGGTGGCAGGTAAGGCAAAACTTTTCAGGTAGTGAGAGGCAATTTTTTAATCCTGAAAGACATGACACATCTACAAAAAACTTTTCATCAAAGTTTTCAAATAAATCTATTGCAAATAATAATGACAAAGAACATGAGGATTTAATTGATCTGATTTTTGAGAGCGACAGAGTTTCAGAGTATATATGCGAAAAAATTTACAGGTGGTTTGTTTATTATGTTATTGATGAGGAGGTCAAAACCAAAATAATTCTTCCGCTAGCAAAAATATTTAGAGATAACAATTACGAAATTAAACCTGTTCTTGAGGCGTTATTTAAAAGCACTCACTTTTTTGAGAGCCATACTCTAGGAGCAAAAATTAAGGGTCCTATAGATTTTAGCCTTGGTGCAATTAGACAAATGCCATTTACTGAATACGAAGATTTTAATTTTAGAAATAAATACTTTTTCTGGAGAGGAAAACACAGTAATGTAAGTGATCAAGGACAAAGTATAATTGACAGTCCCAATGTGGCTGGATGGCCAGCATTTTATCAAGGACCACTATACCATGAGTACTGGATTTCTTCAGTCACCCTTCCTATGAGAACAACTCAAATTAAATCTTTTCTTTCAAATAATGGGATAAGAGGTTTTGGAGACGGCTTAACAATTGTTTCAAATCCAATGGAATTTGTTTTGGGTTTAGAAACTCCAAAAGATATAAATTTTATTGTTGAAGAATTTTGTAATTGGCTTCTTCCTGTCTCTGATGAAATAACTAGTAATACAAAAGAGGAGCTTGTAGATATCATTAATGGAGGAAATCCAAATATATGGGAAGATGAACTTACTGAATATTTAAGTGATCCCTCAGAAAATAAAAAGGAAGACTTAAATAAAAAGTTAAGACTACTCTTGAAAGAATTGTGTTTAATGCCTGAATACTATTTGAGCTAATATGAAAAGAAGAGACTTTATTAAAAAATCTATTCCATTAGGAACCGTTCCGCTATATTTATCTGGTATGCCTGTTAGTGTAATGGCAGAGTCTTCAAATCTATCAGCTTTAACTAATGCAGGATCTGTTTCTGATAGGTGTTTAGTTCTTGTGTTTTTAGATGGAGGAAATGACGGCATTAATACATTAATACCCATCGATCAGTATGACATTCTTATGAGAGATGGATCTGGTGGCGACTCGAAACCTTTGAGAAGGCCTGACCTCATGATACCTGAAGAAAATATTTTAAAATTAAATGGGATTTCAAATACAGGACTTCATTCTAAAATGGAGAAATTTCAAAACTTATTCAATGACGACAAGTTAAGCTTTGTAAGAAATGTAGGTTATCCAAATCCAAATAAATCTCATTTCAGGTCTACTGATATTTGGAATTCAGCGTCAGCTTCAGATGAATTTATTTTTAGTGGATGGTTTGGAAGGTACTTAAGTAATAATCACTCATCTTATCCAGAAGGATATCCCAACAATGATTATCCAGATCCATTAGCACTAACCATTGGAAGGACAGCCTCAAACACATGTCAAGGACCAATTGTAAACATGGGAATGTCTATTAAAAATTTAAATTCTTTTGTTGACATAAAAGAGGGAGACGGAGAAGTTCCAGATACACCATATGGACATGAGCTTCAATATATTAGGACTGCATCAAAACTTACAAATGACTATTTTGATAGACTGGAACAGGCTGCAGAATACGGAGGAAATTCTAACATTGAATATCCCGAGCTAAATTTAGGACAACAACTAAAAATAGTAGCTCAACTTATAGATGGAGGTTTAAAATCAAAAGTATTTGTTGTCAGATTAGGAGGCTTTGATACACACGATAACCAAGTAGACTCAGGTAGTCCTGAAACGGGAAGACACGCAAGGCTAATGGAAGAATTATCTGAATCAGTCTCTGCTTTCCAAAACGATATAATAGATAGAGGTCTTGAAGAGAGAGTGCTTACAATGACTTACTCTGAATTTGGGAGGAGGGTTTTTCAAAATAAGTCATACGGTACAGATCATGGAGAGGCAGCCCCTATGTTTTTCTTAAGTCCATTTGTAAATCCCAATCCTATTGGGTCCTTACCTTCTCTTGAGTATATTGATAACATAGAATATGAACACGATTTTAGATCTGTATATGGGTCTATCCTAATGGATTGGTTTGGGACAGATGAGGCAACCATAAGATCGCTTTTATATGAAGATTTTAAATACATCCCGATTCTTGTAGGAACTAGAACTAATGTAGAGGAGCCTCATCCAATGTCTAAAAGAATTGAAGCTTATCCAAATCCATTTAAAAGCAATTTAAATATCAAAATAGAGATTAAATCTGGAGAGACACTTTTAAAAATAGTAGATGCTAGTGGAAGAGAAATTAAAGAAATAGTCAACAAAAAATTAAAACATGGAATCCATAATTTCAGGTATGATGGGACACATTTAAAAAATGGTCTTTACTTTATTCTTCTTGAGAATGAGGGTAAAAGAAGTGGCGTTTCTGTAATTAAAAGAAGCTAGAAATTAATCTATATATACCGCTTTAGCTACTCCGTAGGTATTATCTCCTTCCAACTTTGTTAATTCCCCATTAATCCATACTGCAGGGACTTGAGTTTCAGTTCCAGTTGCAACATCACCCGATACAACAATAAAGCCATCTTTAACTGCAATATCATACGCTGTACTAACCCACATATCAGTCCACACTCCTCCAAGTAAATCAAACTTATTGCCGTTATGCCAGTAAGTAGCATAGGAGCCACCAGACCCAGGTTCGATATTATCTGGGCACTCCTTACAATAATGTCCAAAATGATCAATTTGACCAGCAACATATATATCTGATCCATCTACAAAGCCTCCATGTGCCTCGCCGCCATCAATACCTTGATTAAAACCTCCACCATTTGGTAAATCTTTTCTGGTACTACCATGCCAGTATGAAGCCTTAGAAACTAAACCAACCTGATTGTCCGGTCTTAAAGTCATTCCAAAAAAGTAAGGAGTCCCATCAACAATTACTACATCTTGTACCTCTCCGTCACCACCTGAAGGCCTACTTAAATTAGATCTATTTCCGTTTTTCCATTTAGCGGGGATTACATAATGGTGGTTGTTCTGATAATATCCACCAACAAACACATCACCATTATCTCTGACTGAAATGCCATATCCTGATGAGTCTCCTCCAGACAGCTTTGTTTTTTTTGTATTTTTCCAGTAGCAAGCCCCAGCATTATCTCGACCAGTAGTATATACATCACCTGCATGAACAGCAATTGCATAAGCCTCTGCACCACTACCTTCTAATTCAAATGATTCATTTCCAACCCAATAGGAAGAAGATGCGCCATAGGTCCACCCAACAGAATAAACTGTTCCATCAACCACAACTAAATCTTCAAGCTCTCCAGGACCAAGGTCAACTCTTTTTCCATTTTTCCAGTAGCATGCTGTTGTATTGCCTTCTCCATCTGATATATATCCAGCAATGTATACATCTCTACCAGGAATCATTTCATTATTGGCTACAGGATCAGTAGTGTCTGTGCAACTGTATGAGATAAATAATAATATAATAGTTAATAGCTTTTTCATGTCAATTTTTTTTTCAAATAAAGCCATTAGTGTCTAGATTGTCAATAAAAAGAAATAAAATTTGAAAAAAACTAAAGTTGAAGATTTAAAAAGAATTGAGATTGATCAGTTCAAGAAAAAGAAAAAGAGAGAAATTATCATTATCCTAGATAACTTAAGAAGTTTAAATAATGTTGGGTCTTGCTTTAGAACATCAGATGCTTTTCTTATCAAAAAAATTTATCTTGTTGGAATAACCGGCTCACCACCAAATAAGGATATAGAAAGAACTGCACTTGGAGCAACAGAATCTATAGATTGGGAGCATATTTCCTGCATATCAAAAGTTGAAAAAAAATTAAAGGATGAAGGATGGAAAATAGCTCTCGTAGAACAGACAGACAAGAGCATTGACCTTAAAGATTTTAATCCTAAATCAGATGAAAAGTTTGCTTTTGTATTTGGTAATGAGATTTTTGGAGTATCAGATGAAGCACTTCATTGTGCAGACTTTGCAATTGAAATTCCCCAGTTTGGAACTAAGCATTCATTTAACATTACCATCTCACTTGGAATAGTTCTGTGGGACCATTACAACAAAACTACAAAGGCTCACAAAGAGAAGGGAGCTTAGCCTCGAAAAGATTTTTAATTTTTTCAAGAAAATCTTGATCACATTTTATCTCTCTACCCTCCATTTCAGTAACTGGAGTAATTTCTCCATTCGTGCCGGTTGCAAAAACCAGATCAGCATTTATAAACTCAACCAATGTAAGGTCTCTCTCCTCTATTTCGATATTATTTTCCTTTAATAACTCAATGAATGTGCCTCGAGTTATTCCTGGAAGACAGGCGTGAGGAAATGGGGTATAAACTTTGTTATTTTTTACCATAAACAAGTTTGTATCATTGAGCTCAGCTACAAAGCCCCTTTCATCTAGCATAACCGCTGCATCAAAGCCAGCTATATTAGCATGCATCTTTGCTATTACTAAACTAAGCATGTTATTATGGTGTATTTTAGAGTCTAAAAATGCAGGAATACTTCTTCTAATAGAAGAACTAATAGCCCTTATCCCTTTCGAAAAATCATAAACTTTCTTCTTCCACTCAGCTAATACAATTAGACAGCATCCACTTTGATTAAGTCTTGAGTCCATACCTGATGTTACCTTCTCACCTCTAGTTAATGTGAGCCTTATGTGTGTATCATCATTCATTCCATTTGCATCAAGCGTTTCTTTAATTGCTTTTTTAATTTTCTCCTTAGTTGGTACTCCTTCATATCCGAGAGCGTGTGCGCCCTCTTGAAGTCGAGTTAAATGTTTATCATAACAAACTATTCCTTCAGGGTATACCCTAAGTCCTTCCCAAACTCCGTCACCATTTTGAACGATACTATCAAATACAGAAACTTTAGCTTCTTTTCTTGGGAGAAGCTCTCCATTTACATGAATGAAGATATTTTCATTTTTAGGGTTGTACTCTTGTAACATTATATACTAATTGAATTTATTTTTAATTTATCATAATATTTTACTGCTTCAAGATAAAGACTTTCGCAGTGTTTTGGTAATTCTCTGCTGCTTGTTTTTTGTTTTGTAAAGCCAGTTGAGTTATGAACGTTTTTATACCAATACTCTGCCCACGCCCCATCCTCTTTAATCCCTCCAGCCGGCCATGAAAGCATCTCCTCATAAAATGGTATCTCTAATTTATCACAAAGCTTGGAAAGAAGAATTTTTGGGTTCTTAAGTATTTCTGCAGAGTCTAAAACAACAGGGTTTTTATTTTCTATTTTGTTAAATAGTTCCCAAGACTTTTGAAGTCCAATGTCCTGCATTGTAGGACTATTAATTACCTGCGCAAAAGAGGCAATCAGTTGTTTAGGATTTCTTACAAGAAAAAGGTTTGTCATCTTATGAAGAAACTCGAGATCCATCTGCTGATGATGATGGGCCATATTCTTTAAAAATAATACTTCACACCCACTTGTTTCATAGATACTTTCTAGTACTTCGGAAATATCTGATGACATAGAGTTGAGTGTGTCTTCTCTTCCTGGGTGATCTATTCCTGTTGTCTCAAGATAGTGAGCATAAAAAGGCTCATCAATAACTTTTGTGTCTGGTCTACGTGAAAATGAATACATTAATGCTGTAGATAAATTTCTAGGACCAGATATTAAATTAATTATTTTCATTGGTAGGAATAATTATCACAAATTAATCATTTTTGCAAAATTATATATGAGAAGTAAATACATATCTAAGCTTATATTACTCTGCGCAATAATTATTATCTCAAATATTAATGTTTTTAGTCAAGATGAAGACTCAATTAAAACTATAGAGATGAAAGAGGTAATGGTTTCTGCAAACAAGACAGAAAAACCATTTGTAGAGTTAACTGTTCCTGCAAAAATAATTTCAAAAGAAGAAATTGAAAGCTCAGGGCATTCAAGACTAGATGAAATAATTAGTGAGCAGGTAGGCGTTGTAACAGTACCCGGGTTTGGGGGAAGCGAAGGTATTCAATTACAAGGAATTGATCCGGAGTACACACTTATATTAATTGATGGTTTGCCAATTATTGGAAGAGTAGCTGGTATATTGGATCTTTCTAGAATTTCACTTGGCTCTGTAGAAAGAATTGAAATTGTAAAAGGAGCTTCTTCAAGTTTATACGGATCCGAAGCACTAGGGGGTGTAGTTAATATCATAACAAATAAAGCTAAAAACGAGGGTCTTAGTAAAAAAATATATTATCAATATAGCTCATATAATACTCAAGATCTGTTGGCAGACATTTCTTATAGAAAAAAACAATTTGCAATTTATGGGAACATTAATCGATACTCTAGTGATGGATATGACCTAGTTGAAGGAGATGGACAAAACACAGTTGAAGCATTTCAAAATCTAACAGGTGGGGTTGGAATATCATATGATCTAGACAAACTTGGAAATTTTGACTTTAATTATAAATTTTTTGAAGAGGACAGAGACGGTACTATATTCATAACAAGTCCAGGTATAGAAAATAAGTCTGAGACTAATGAAAACAATATCTCATTAAAATATCAAAATAAATTATCAAAAAGTGTTAATCTAAATATTGACATTTATAACACAAATTATATTAATAAAGAACAACAAATTATTTCTAGTGGTATATTAAATAAAAATAATTTTAATCAATCTTTAAATCGTTTAGATGTAAGGCTAAAACATAGCACAAGCACTGGATCATATTATACAATTGGTTTTGGATTTGATAATGAGACACTGGAAAGGACAAATATCACCGTTAAGCCGGAACATAAATCTCAGTTTTTATATTTTCAGTATGACTGGAATACCAACGAAAAATTTAATTTAGTCTCAGGAATACGATATGATAAACATAATGAATATAGTTCTCAGCTCAGTCCAAAAGTATCTTTTAAGTATGATTTTTCTGAAGACTTAAATTTAAAAGGCTCTTTTGGATATGGATATAAGACACCAGACTTCAGACAATTGTATTTAAATTTTTCCAATAGCACATCTGGATATATTGTTTTAGGTGCATCTGTCATTGATGAAGTTATATCAGAATTACAAAATAAAAATGAATTATCATTTTATAATGAACTATTTACAACTGATCTAACTGCGGAAAATTCAAATAGTTATAATCTCGGGTTACAATATTATCTAAGTCCAGACATACCAATTGAAATTAATTTGTTTAGAAATAATATTTATAATTTAATTGAAACAAATATTGTAGGAAGAAAAAACAATGGTCAAACTATTTATAGTTATTCTAACGTCAATAAAGCATATACTCAAGGTATAGAAATTCAAGGAAATTGGAACCCTATCAAAAAAATAAGTATTAAAGGGGGGTATCAATTACTTTATGCAAAAGATATTGATGCGATTGAAGAATTTAAATCCGGAACTGTTTTTGCAAGAGATAAAGTAACTAAACAATCCTTCGAGTTAAAGTCAAATGATTACTTTGGTCTTTATGGAAGGTCAAGGCATCAATTAAACATAGGGGTTAATTATTATATGAATCAAAATAAAGACAATTTAAATTTGAGACTTAACTTCAGAGGTAAATTTGCATTAATAGACTCAAATAATAATTCATTTTTAGATAAATATGATTCATTTATTAAAGCTCATTTACTTGGAAATATTTCATATAATAAATTCTTAACAAAAAACATTTCCCTTCAGCTATATATCAAAAACCTTTTAGGTTATAAAGACGTAGAAAACTTGTTAAACAACCCTGGAAGAATTTATTCTTTAAAGGTTACATTTAAAAATTAAAATTAATTTGGAATTTTAAATTCGCGATAATATTTTCGCACAACTATTTAAAATAATTCTAAATAGACAAAAAAATGAAATATTTATATATAATAATGTTATCACTTTTAATAATTTCTTGTGGTGACGACGATCCAGTATTAGAGCCTCTTGAGGCGATGATTGTAACAAATTTAGAGGCAATGACTACTTCGGGCCCTGGACAACCTCCTGCTGGTGATTTTGTGAAGTATAGTTTTGCTAAACAAACAACAGTTGAAGGAGATGATTGGGATATAGCATTCAGAGCTACAGCAATTCTAGTAAATGGTGGATTTGCAGGCGCTTCAGATGAACCAAATCGCTCAGGTATTGCAGCAGGCTATGTAGCTGTTGGTGCGTATAGTTCTATTAAAAGTGTTGATGAATCGTTATTAGTTCAAGATTCAGAAACTGATAAAGCTATTCCAACTGGAAGCGGTAATGGATGGTACAACTATGATCCACAATCGAAATTAGTAACTCCGATTGCAGGAAGAACATTAGTATTTAAAACACATAATGGAAGATATGCCAAGATGGAAATTCAAAGCTATTACAAAGATGCACCTGAAAATCCTAATGCCTTTACAAGCCAAGGTCAAACATATACTTTCAATTATACATATCAGCCAAACGAAGGCGTAACAACATTCGATTAAATAATTTAATTTTATTTAATATAAATAAATAAGGGATCTAAAATAGATCCCTTTTTATTTGGACTAATTCTAAATAAAAGCTATGATTGTGGCGTTATTTAAAATAAGTCTAAATAAAATGAGGCTAATTATAATCCTATTAAGTATTTTAACAACAAACCTTTTCGCTCAGCAAAAATCAATAGAGGGGACAATTATTGACAGTAAAACAATGTTACCGTTAAAAGATGTTGAGATAAGCATCTTAAACTCAGAATACAAAACTAAGACTGGCTCAGATGGTAAATTCTTATTTAAAGGATTAGAGGAAGGTTCGTATGATCTGCTTATACTTAAGCCATCTTTTAAACAAATAAAAAAATCAATTACATTATCAAATGAGGAATTAAATTTTAATATAATTCTAGATGAAAACTATATAAATTTACCAGAGCTATTAATTCAGAGCTTCTCTTTAATCAATGGAGAAAAAAACAGGAAAGAGGCAATTGGATCTGCACACTATATATCAAATACAGATTTAAATAAATATAACAACACAAATATTCATCAAATTCTTAACAAGGTTCCCGGAATTAATCTCCAAGAAGAAGATGGTTTTGGGTTGAGACCAAATATAGGAATTAGAGGTACTGGAATTGAAAGGACTTCAAAGATTACCATTATGGAAGATGGAATAATGATGGCGCCAGCGCCTTATTCTTCTCCAGCAGCCTATTATTTTCCGACTGTTGGAAGGATGAATTCTGTTGAAATTTTAAAAGGATCAAGTCAAATTAAATCAGGACCGTTAACAACAGGTGGATCTATTAATTTTATTTCAACACCTATTCCAGAAAAGTTTAGATCATCAATACTATTAATTGGAGGAACAAATAATTATAGAAATTATCATGGTTATGCAGGGGGGACATTTAAAAATTTTGGAGTTCTTATTGAGGGCTTTAACTATAGCTCGGATGGATTCAAAAACTCAGATTACAATAAATCAATAGGGTTTAATAAAAAAGATTACAATATAAAGTTTAATTATAAAGGGAAAAGCTCTTCTAAAGTATTTCACGAGACTATACTAAGTTTAGGGGTTACTAATGAAAACTCTAACGAAACATATCTAGGGTTAACCAATGAAGACTTTAAGACAACACCTTACAAAAGATACGATGCTTCTCAAAATGATAACATGAAAGCTGACCAAGAAAGATATTCTATAAAAAATTATATTGAGTTTAAAAACGGAATAAACATCTCATCAACTTTATACTTAAACAAATTTCATAGGAATTGGTATAAGCTCCAAAGTGTTGTTAGCGATAATAACAAACTTGGAATATCGTCAATTTTTAAAGAAGGTAATGAAAAAGCACTAAGTATAGTAAATGGAACCATAAATAGTTTAGATGACGCTTTAATTATGAGAGCAAATAATAGAAAATATATATCTAGAGGAGCTCAAGTGGTTTTAAATAAAACATTCTATAAAAATAATATATCACACGACATAAGCATTAGTTCAAGATTACATTATGATGAAATGGACAGGTTTCAATGGGAAGACAAGTATAAAATAGAAAATAAAATCATGAGACTAACCTCTAAAGGAGTGGAGGGAACAAATAGCAATAGAATTCAGTACTCCAATGCGGTCGCAAACTATATCAACTACAAGATTAAAGGACAAAAATATTCACTGACACTTGGGGCGCGAAATGAAAACATAGTTGGAAAAAGAGAAGACTATGGAAAATCTGATACAGAAAGGTTGGGATTGGATCTGAATACAAGAAAAAACAGCATAAGTGTAATTATTCCAGGTTTAGGTTTTATGTATGATATTAATAATTCTTCAAAAGCATTTTTAGGGATTCATAAAGGTTTTTCTCCTCCTGGAGATAAACCTGAAACAAAGCCTGAAGAAAGTATTAACTATGAGCTTGGATATAGAAAATATACAAAAACCTCTCAAACAGAAATTATAGCATATTTAAGTGATTACTCTAATTTGTTAGGAGCAGACTTAGCTGCAACGGGAGGTACCGGAACCAACGAACTTTTTAATGCTGGAGAAGCAATGGTGAAAGGAATTGAGTTTTCAACTAGCATAAATACAATTAACCTCTCTTCCAAATTTAAATTACCAATCTACTTTAATTACACCTTCACTGATGCTAAATTTAGTGATGACTTTGAAAGCTCTTTTGATGCGTGGGGTGGAGATATAAGACCTGGTTATTATTTACCATATATTTCAAAACACCTGATTGGAATAGGAGCTGAATTTAAAAGCAATTCATTTATGGTTAATCTAGATTATTCATATAAAAGTAACTTCAGAACAAGTCCAGGATTAGAAATGAAAAACTCAAATGAGATTATTGAAAGTTTTGGAGTTTTAAACACTGCATTAAATTATAATTTTAATGAAAATGTTAAACTTAAACTTTCAGTAAGCAATTTGTTAAACAAGGTTTATGCGGTAGCCAGCAGACCCGCAGGACTTAGGCCAGGGCAACCTAGGATTATAAAACTTGGAATTAAACTGGATCTTTAAAAAAGTTTTTACAGATCGGATCAAAATAAATAAGATCTTTCTCAGGAAAATCAACATAAATACTAGACTCCTCTTTTATATAATTGGAAGAAAAGAAATGCCAAACTTCGTTTTCTATCCTTCCCTTAACTTTATATTCCTTTCCCTGAAAAAAGCATTTCTCAACTTTAATCTTATATTTTGATTTTTTATCAGTAATATTAACTTTTTCTGGCCTTATATAATATGTTTCGTTTTTATGAAAAAGTTTGTTCATGTCTCCCAGGACCTCAGCACAATAACAATTTGCTGGCTCACAATACATCTTGACAGGATCGTCATATTGCTGAAGTATTCCGGCTTTAAAAATTAATATTCTATCTGATATGTTTAACGCGTCATTAATATCATGCGTAACTAAAATGGTTGTAGTATTTGTTTCTTTAACTATTTTAAAAATCTCTTCTTTCATTGACTCTTTAATTGTAGAATCGAGATTACTAAATGGCTCATCAAGCAGCAAGAGTTCAGGCTCCCTAATAAGTGCCCGAGCTATACATGCTCTTTGCTGTTCTCCTCCAGATATTTCGTGCGGAAATCTATCAACTAGAAATTGTAGCCCTGTGAGTTTTAATATATACTCCATTTTAGAATGATATTTTTTGTCAAGATTAAAAACGATATTATCAAACACATTCAAGTGAGGAAATAAAGGATAATCCTGAAACACAAATCCAATTTTTCTTTTTTGAGGTTTAACAAATACTTTGTCGTTATTTAAAAAAATTGAATTTAATGATATCGAACCACTATTTATACCTTCAAGCCCAGCAAGACACTTTAAAAAAGTAGTTTTTCCCGAACCGCTTTCTCCCAAAAAAGATATTAATTCTCCTTTCTTTACAGAGAAAGAAAGATCCTTTATAATAGGGTAACTACTATTATAATATTTAGCTAAATTTTTTACTTCAAGATACATCTAATTGCTTATCAACAAATTTTTTCAAAATTAACAACATCATACTTGACAATACTATAATTATAAGAGAATAAATACTAGACAAGGGAAGCATTTCTTCAACAGCAAACTCATAGGCTTGGGTTGCTAACGTATCAAAATTAAATGGCCTTAAAATCAAAGTAATTGGCAGTTCTTTCATAACATCAATAAAGACTAAAATAAAAGCACTTAATAGTGCGTACTTATTTACAGGAAGATGGATTTGCCTTAAAAGTTTAAATGGACCTAACCCTAAGTTTTTACCAGTATCATCAAAGCTTTCAGGTTGTTTTTCAATACTTGATTTGATAGGTGATTTACCTACCGCAAGAAACCTTATAATGTACGCGTAGAAAAGAACATAAAAAGTTCCTATTAGAGAATAAGAACTAAACAACAAGATTAAACCAAGCCCTATAACTGCGCCAGGAAGTGCATAACCAAGTGATATTAGATTATTTATAAAAGAAAGTGATTTAATCTTTGATATTCTACTAACAAATAGAAAAAATAAAGCAATTGCAATTATAATAATCGCTGAGAAGGATGAAACAAATATTGAATTTCCCGTTAGCTCAAATAACTTAGAAAAGTTAGTCTCAGAAAAACTATATAAAACATTATTTATTGTAGATAAAACAGGAATGATAAATCCTACAAGGAAAGGGATCAGGCAAATCAAAAACAATATAATTTTCTTATTTGATCTCCTTAACTTTCCGCTAAATACATCCGTATTTTTAGAATAATAAAACTGTGAATTCTTTATTGATTTTTTTTCTAGGTAAAATAAGACTAAAACAAAAAGCAATAGAATACACGCTAATTGAATTGCACCATTGATGTCACCCAATGAAAACCATGATCTAAAAATACCAGACGTATAGGTATTAATGCCAAAATATTTTACAGCCCCATATTCATTTAGAACTTCCATAATTACCAAAAACAATCCAGACATTATTGCTGGTCTTGACAATGGTATTATTACTCTAAAAAATGTTTGAAAATTAGAAAGTCCAAGGTTTTTTGAGACGTTTATATAGTTTGAGCCAATTAAACCAAAAGAGACTCTTGATGCGGTATATACGTATGGGTATAAAGACATACCCATCAGTAATCCCAAAGTCTCAATTTGAAGATAATCAATGTTAAAAAAATCAGAAGGTAAAAAAGAGTAGCTTCTAAGAAAAGACTGAAAAGGGCCAGTAAAGTTTAAAATATCAATATAGGTAAAAGCCATAATATACGATGGTATTGCTAAAGGGAGATATAATGCTATATCAAAGAATTTTCTTCCAAAAAAATCGTAATTACTTATTATCCATGCAGGAAAAACACCTAACACTAAGGAAGCAGAAGATGTTATAAATATAAGATAAAGTGTATTAAAACTATATTCTATTAAAACAGTATTGAACAAATATTTTAGGGTACTCTGATCACCACTAAAAAAATTCAAAAATAATATTATTACTGGTAATAAAACTAGAACAGAAAAGATAAGACCTGAAATAACCCATCTTTTATTTTCGAGAACAAAACTATAATTTTTTACTTCCAACCTGTTGAGTCAAATATTTTGATAGCCTCTTCTCTGAACTCACCCAATTTATTTAAGTTTAATTGGTCTACTTTAAACTCACCCCAATTCTTTACAATTTGAGCTGGTTCTACGTTAGGGTTTACAGGATATTCATAGCTATTATTTACATAAATCTCTTGAGCCTCGGCACTTGTTAAATATTCAATTAATTTAATTGCATTCTCTTTGTTTGGTGAGTTTTTTGTTAAACCAATTGCAGAAACATTTATATGGCTTCCTCTATCATTTTCACCTTGATTAGGGAAGAAAATTTCAACTGAATTACCTGCCATTACATCCTGATCCTTATCAGAAGAAAGAAGAATACCTAAATAATATGAATTTACTATAGCAACGTCTCCTTGTCCTGCAGCAATTGCCCTAACTTGATCTCTATCGCTACCCTTTGGGTCCCTAGCAAAATTAGAAACAATTCCTCTTGACCATTTAGCAGCATCTTCTGAGCCTAGATTTGCTACTAGAGAAGACATTAAGGCTTGATTATATGCATTAGAAGATGATCTAGCTAACAATTTATTTTTCCACTTGGGATTTGTTAAATCTTCGTAAGTACTTAACTCAGTCTTTTTTACTCTTTCTGCACTATAAACCAGAATTCGTGCCCTGTATGTAATTGGAGTCCAGTATCCATCCGGATCTAAAAGTTCTTCTTTTACATTTTTTTCAATAACCTCAGACCTAAACTTTTTAAGAAGTCCAGACTCTCTTGCTTTAAATAATTTTCCAGCGTCAACAGTTATAAATAAATCTGCAGGTGAATTTTCACCTTCATTTTTTAATCTTTCTATAAGCTCGTCAGCATTTGCTTTTACTACGTTTACCTTTATTCCCGTAAGCTTTTCAAAGTTTTTATATTGAATTTCATCAACCGAATAGTGTCTTTGGCTATATAGGTTAACTTCATTAATTTCTTCTTTTTTAGATGAACAAGAAGTAACAATTAATAAAAGAGATACTATTATTTTTTTCATAATTTCTTATTTAGACTAATTCCAAACTGCAAATAAACTAAATATTTTATAAAAACAAACAAAGACCTTCTTAATGATAAAGGTTTAAAAAATATTTATAGTTAATTTTACTATTATGAGTAAAAGAACAGAGAAAGATTCAATTGGAAACATTCAGGTTGACTCAAGTAAGTATTGGGGTGCACAAACACAAAGATCTCTTCAGAATTTTGATATTGGTTATGAAAAGATGCCCTGGGAAATTATTGAAAGTTTTGCTGTTCTTAAAATGGCCGCTGCAGAAACAAATTATGAGCTTGGTGTATTAGATAAAAAGAAAATGGAAGTTATTGTAGGTGTATGTGGAGAAATTATAGACGGTAAACTTATGGACCACTTTCCTTTATCAGTATGGCAAACAGGATCAGGAACGCAGTCTAATATGAATGTTAATGAGGTGATAGCAAACAGAGCCCATGTGGTAATGGGCGGTAAGCTGACAGATAAAGAGAAAAAAATTCACCCAAATGATGATGTGAACAAATCACAATCATCTAACGATACTTTTCCTACAGCTATGAATATGTCTGCATTCCATCTCATAAAAAGTTACACGATTCCTTATATGGAAAACCTAGCCAAAGAAATTAAAAATAAGTCTAAAGAATTTAAAAACATTGTTAAAATAGGACGAACACATTTTATGGACGCAACACCACTTACTCTTGGAATGGAATTCAGTGGATACTATACCCAACTTGAAAATTCAATTAAAACAATGAAAGAGTCTCTAGCTCATCTTTCTGAGTTAGCTTTAGGAGGAACTGCTGTAGGCACAGGTCTTAATACACCCAAAGGATATTCTAAAATGGTTGCCGAAAAAATTTCTGAAATCACAGGGTATAAATTTAAATCTGCAAAAAATAAATTTGAAGCTCTTGCCGCCAATGATGCAATGGTAAAAGCATCTGCTGCTCTAAAAGGATGTGCTGTTTCCTTCATGAAGATAGCAAATGACATTAGAATGTTATCTTCTGGACCAAGAAGTGGAATTGGTGAAATTATATTACCCGCTAATGAACCTGGGTCATCAATTATGCCCGGAAAGGTTAATCCAACACAATGCGAAGCAGCAACAATGGTTTGTTCACAAGTCATTGGAAATGATGTAGCTGTTTCAGTCGGGGGAATGAGCGGTCATTTTGAGCTTAATGTTTTTAAACCAATGATTGCACACAACGTTTTGAATTCTGCAAGATTACTTGGAGATGTAGCTTCATCTTTCAACAAAAACTGTGTAGTAGGAATAAAGGCAAATGAAACCGTAATTAAAGACAAACTTGATAAATCCTTAATGCTAGTTACTGCGCTAAATACCCATATAGGTTATGATAGCGCTGCAAAAATTGCAAAAAAAGCTCATGAAGAAGGCCTGACTCTTAAAGAAGCTGCTCTAAAACTAAAACTTGTTTCTGAAAAAGACTTTGACAAATGGGTAGACCCCAAAAAGATGATTGGATAACAAATGATTGTCTATAAAAACTTAGAAGAAATCGAGCTTGTAAAGAAAAGTGCTCTTTTAGTATCTAAGACCCTTGGAGAACTAAAAAAGTATATATTTCCAGGAACATTACCCATTGATTTAGATAAGATAGCAGAAACTTTCATAAGAGATCACGGAGGAGAACCTGGTTTTCTTGGAATGTATGGGTTTCCAAACTCACTGTGCATATCTATTAATGAGGAAGTAGTTCATGGCATACCAGGAAATGAACCATTAAAAAATGGAGATATTATTTCTATTGATTGCGGGGTGCTAATGAATGAATATTACGGTGATCACGCCTACACATTTACTGTTGGTGAAGTAAAAGAAGACATAAAAAAACTATTAGAAATAACTAAAGAATCTCTTTATAAGGGAATTGAAAAATTAAAAGTTGGAAATAGAATTGGTGATGTTAGTGCAGAAATTCAACAATTCACAGAAAGTCACGGCTATGGCGTGGTAAGAGAACTTGTTGGGCACGGACTTGGAAAAAATCTTCATGAAGAACCAGACATACCAAACTTCGGAACTGAAAATACAGGACCAAAAATCCAAAACGGATTAGTTGTTGCAATAGAGCCAATGATTAACCTTGGAGGAAAAGAAGTAGAACAGGGAAGTGATGGCTGGACTGTCATAACCAAAGACAGGAAACCGTCTGCTCACTTTGAACATAATATTGCTGTAGTTGATGGTAACCCTAAAATATTATCCTCCTTTGATTTTATTGAAAAAGACTAATATGCTCTAGCATACTGTCTAGGTATTTTCTGTCATTTGATAGTCTAGGTATTTTGTTTTGCCCCCCAAGTTTACCCTTTGATTTAAGCCAGTAATCAAAAAACCCAGTCTTTACAAAATGAATCTTCGGCTGCTTAATTGCTATATCTTTATATCTTTTAGCGTCATAATCCGAATTAATTTTTCGCAACTCTTCGTCTAATATATTTATAAACTTTTCTTTGTTTTTTGGCTCATCAATGAACTCGATAATCCACTCATGCGCACCTCTTTTTGTGCCAGTAATAAATATGGGAGCAGCAGAATAATTATAAAATGACACAGATAGTTTTGTACAAGTTCTAGATAATGCTAAATCTGTGTTTTCAATAACCAACTCTTCACCAAAAGCATTAATAAAATGTTTAGTTCTACCGGTTATTAATATTTTATAAGGATTTAAGGAAACAAATTTAATTGTGTCACCAATTCTATACCTCCACAAGCCGGAAAAGGTCGATATAATTAAAGCATAATCTCTGTTGAGTTTAACCCCAGAGATATCAGTTATTTTTTGTGACTTAGTATCTTCAAACTCATAAAAGATACCATGGTTGGTAAGTAATAACATTGAATTAGAGTTAAGGTCATCCTGAAAAGCAAAAAATCCCTCAGAGGCATTATAAGTTTCTTGATAATTCATATGGTTACTAGGAATTAAATCTTTAAATAAGCTTTTGTAAGGCAAAAAGGAAACGGCTCCATGAATAAAAAGCTCAAGGTTTGGCCAAACTTCTAATATGTTTTTTTTACCAGTAATCTTTAGAACCTCCTTTATTAAAACAATGGTCCATGTTGGAACTCCTGATAGGTTAGTAATGTTTTGTTTTGATGTAATTTCTGCCATTGTTTTAATTTTCTTTTCCCATTCTGGCATAAGAGCCACATCAATACTTGGCGTTCTAAGATATGATGCCCAAAATGGAAGATTTTTTATTAAAATAGCAGAAATGTCTCCAGTAAAAATTTTTTTCTTATCATCATAAGGCGTTATTTGTTTGCTGCCACCAAGAGCCAAAGCTAAACCATCAAATAGTTTTGACTTCTTGTTATTTTTTAGATATACAGATAGCAAGTCTCTACCTGCTTTTAAATGATTAAGATCCAAAGATTCTTTAGAAACTGGAATGAACTTGCTAACATCGTTTGTAGTTCCAGATGACTTTGCAAACCAGGTTATTTCTTCTGGCCATATCACATTTTTATCACCGTAAAGAACGCTCTTTATTTTTTTAAAAAAATCTTCATAATTAACAATAGGAACTTTTCTTGAGTAATCATTATAAGATTTTATGGAACTAAAATCATATTCCTTTCCATATACAGTATTGCTGCCTCTTTGAGTTAATGCAGATAAAATTTCTTTTTGATCTTTTATAGCATTTGCCTTAAAGTCAGATATATACTTATCTCTATTTTTTAAGAAAAAACGAGCAAAAAAAGTTAATATGCTCATTTTTATAACTTTCTTTTAAGCTCGAACCTCTGGCCTAGATATAATTTTCTTACTTGTTCATCAGCAGCAAGCTCTTCTGATGTTCCTGACTTTAGTAACTTCCCTTCAAACATGAGATACGACCTGTCTGTAATTGATAGTGTCTCATCAACATTATGGTCAGTAATTAATATTCCAATATTTTTCTTTTTTAGAGAATAAACTATAGACTGAATTTCCTCAACAGCAATTGGATCAACTCCCGCGAAAGGCTCATCAAGTAAAATAAATTTCGGTTCAGTAGCAAGAGCTCTAGCTATTTCTGTTCTTCGTCTTTCTCCTCCAGAAAGGACTATTCCCATACTATCTTTAACATCTTCCAAGCTAAACTCAGATAAAAGTTTATCTGTCTTTGCCAACTGTTCCTCTTTACTAAGTGTGGTTCCTTCAAGGACAGCTAAAATATTATCCCTTACTGATAAATTTCTAAAAACTGACGCCTCCTGTGCCAAATATCCAACACCTTTTCTTGCCCTCTTATACATTGGTAGTTTAGTAATATTTTCTTCACCTATAAACACCTCTCCCTCATCAGGCTTTATAAGGCCTACAATTGAATAAAAAGTAGTTGTTTTTCCGGCGCCATTTGGACCTAATAAACCAACAATTTCTCCTTGCTTCACTTCTACCGAAACATTATCGACAACTGTTTTAGATCCATACTTTTTTAGCAAAGATTTCGCTGAGAGTGACATTTTTTTATTCATGCAACAAAAATATATATAATTAGTTTATATTATTAATTTTAAAGCTAAACCAGGTTATAATGTTAAGAAGAGATAAAGTTAGACTAATCTTTTTGTTAAAAAACTTTTTAAAGGGCATGCTTTTTTTTGCAGTAGCCTTAGCTTTTTATAAAATAACATTTAGTTATTTAGACCTTTCTTCACTAAAAGAACAGGTTTCATTAGATCTTCCCTCTTTTTTTGTTTTCTTACTTTTTTTTATGTCAGAATTAATACTAGGACTAATTCCACCTGAGCTCTTTATGATATGGGCAATAACCTCAAAGCCTATTACTTCCTATTTTTTTTACGTGTTTGTATTTTCAGTTCTTTCGTATACCGCAGGATTTGTCGCATTTAATTTTGGGAAATATTTGCATAGTACTTGGCTATATGATTTCATGAAAAAAAATATTATTGGTAAATACGAGAGAAAAATAAGTGCATTTGGCTGGTTGTTTATTGTGGTAGCTGCAATCACCCCACTCCCATTTTCTGCAACGTGCGCTGTGGTTGGAGCAGTTGGATTTGATAGAAGAAAATATCTAATCTATTCTCTTGCAAGATTTGTAAGATATGCCATTTATGGATTTTTTATCTGGTTAGCTCACCCGTTTTAAAGATTGGTTATTTCCACAATCTTATTTATTACATAATCAACTTCCTCGATTGAATTATACTTACTAAAGGAAAACCTAACATTAACAAACCCCTCTTCTGTTTTAATCTCTTTTAGCACATGGGAGCCAGAATCTGAGCCGCTTGAACAAGCGCTTCCAGCAGAAGCTGCTATGTTATTAATGTCTAAATTAAATAGAAACATTTGCTGATCATCAATATTTGGGATACTTGCATTTAAAACAGTATAAAGACTATTATTAAGATCCGAGGACAAGCCATTAAATTTTACACCCTTTACTTTTTGTTTAAGCGATTCTATCATGTGACTTTTCAACGCTACAATCTTTTCTTTATGAGTGTCCATATTTTCATAGGCTAAAGTTAGGGCTTCAGATAATCCAACGATCCCATAAACATTTTCTGTCCCACCCCTCATATTTCTTTCTTGGGCTCCCCCATGAATAAATGGAGAGATTTTGTGTTTGTTATTTAGATATAAAAAACCTATTCCCTTTGGGCCATGAAATTTATGAGCAGAACCTACAATCCCTTGAATATTTATTTTATTTAAATCGATAGCATAATGCCCTACAGTTTGGACTGTATCAGAGTGAAAAATAACATTATTTTTTTCACAAATTTTTGAGATGGTTTTCAAATCATTAATGTTTCCAATCTCATTATTACCATGCATCAGAGATACTAGAGAGTTTTTATTATTCGTAGTTATCTTTTCAAGATCATCTAAGTCTACTTCTCCATTATCATTTATTGAAACATATTTAATATTAATGTTTTGTGTCTTATTTAAATAATCGCAACAATGAAGAACCGCATGATGTTCAATTTTAGATGTAATTATTGTATCAACTTTTTTTTCTAATACAGTATTTATTATAAACATATTATCAGCCTCAGTGCCACCTGAAGTAAAAAATATTTCTCCCGGCTCGCAAGATAAAATATCGGCAACTTTTGATCGAGACTTTTCTATAACTGATTTAATTTCTCTCCCTCTTTTATGAATAGATGAAGGATTACCAAATCCATCTTCCATATAAGGAATCATCTTGTCTAATACTTTTTTAGAGATAGGAGTTGTAGCTGCGTTATCAAAGTAAACATTCATAGTAACTGTAATTTAGAAATTATTTCGTTGGATAACTCACTTGCTTTTTCAGATGTTGTTGCTTCTGAAATTATCCTAACCACGGGCTCTGTATTAGATTTTCTTATATGAGTCCAAGAATTTAAAAAATCAATTCTTATACCATCTCTTAAATCAATATCAAATTTTGAATATTCATTTGAAAAATAGGAAACTACCTTGTCCAAGCTTTGGTCAAATGTTGTTTTTGTTTTGTGTATGTAATAGGTTGGAAGAGATTTTTTTAATTCGGATAAAGAAATATCTCTTTCTGAAAGCAGAGTTAAAATTAATCCTATCCCAATCAGAGAGTCTCTACCATAATGTGTTGATGGAAAAATAACACCACCATTACCTTCACCACCAATGTCTGCGTTTTTTTGTTTCATTTTCTCAACAACATTAATCTCACCAACTGGAGAGGAAAAATATTCTCCATCATATATTTCTGTAATTTTTTTTAGAGCTAAGGATGATGACATATTAGAACAGGCAACAGGTTTATTTATTTTTGATATAATATGTTCTGCTGCTGCAACCAGTGTATATTCCTCCCCGAAAGGTTCACCGTTCTCATCTATTAAACACAGCCTATCTGCATCAGGATCAACTACAATTCCTAGATCAAAATTTCCTTTTTTAATAACACTACATATTTCAGTGAGATTTTCAGGTAAAGGCTCAGGATTATGTGCAAAAACCCCATCAGGTATACAATTAATTTTTTTGATTTTTTTAATACCTAAAGTATTTAAAAACTCAGGAATTGCAACTCCACCTACAGAATTAATCCCATCAACAGCAACAGAAAATGACTTTGAAGATATTTTTTCTTTAGACACCTCTTTCTGAGAAAGAACTAAATCTATGTGATCCTTAAGCGCTCTGTGGTATTGGGTTATCTTACCTTTTGAGGAAGGGTTTGGTGTGCGCTCAATATCTTTAATTATTAACGCAACATTATCTGGAGAAAGAAACTCACCATTATTATTTAAAAGCTTTAAAGCATTCCATTTTTCATCATTAT
>JAYNOQ010000002.1:27750-60230 GCA_038113315.1 Flammeovirgaceae bacterium
AGAAACTCACCATTATTATTTAAAAGCTTTAAAGCATTCCATTTTTCATCATTATGACTAGCCGATATCATAATTCCTCCAGAAGCTTTCATTTTTTTTGTACAAATGCCAAGTGTTGGTGTAGTTACAAGGCCGACATCGATCACATCACACCCCTCATTAATTAAAATCTCTGAAACAATTTTTGATATTCTTGTTCCTGATTTTCTTGCATCCCTCCCTAACACAACAACTTGATTGTCGTACCTTGATATTATCTCTTGATGATATGCCAAAGTAAATTGATTTATATCATAATCTGATAGTGACTCTCCTGGAATATTTTCTAATGTCCCTCTAATACCAGAGATGGATTTAATTAATGTCATTTTAAGCTTTTTTACAGTCTGTACCAGGGGTAACTGTTTTCCCACAATAACCACACTCCTCACCTTTTGGGTTTAAATATGGATTCTGAGACGCGCACGTTCCTTTGAACTCTCCCCCCTTAATAAGAATAAGTCTTAAAGAAAGAGCAACAAAGAAAAACCCAACAAGAACAATTGCTATTATAGTTTCTGTCATTATTACAAAGTTATGAAATCAGTTTCTTATCTTTAATTAATATAAAAATTTCTTTTACTGCAATGTCTGAAAATAAATTTAATGAATTAAAATCAGTTATTTCTGAGCTAAGAGAAAAGTGCCCTTGGGATAAAAAACAAACTTTCCAATCTTTAAGAAGTCTAACGATTGAGGAGGTATATGAGCTCTCTGAAGCTATTATAAACAAGGATCCAAAAAATATTGAAGAGGAGTCGGGCGATTTATTGTTACATGTTCTTTTTTATGCAAAACTAGGAGAAGAAAAAAGTCTTTTTTCTATAAATACGATTATAGAAAAGTTAATTTATAAGCTAAAGGAAAGGCATCCTCATATTTACGGAAACCAAAGAGCAGACAGTCCTGAAGAGGTTGAAGCTAACTGGGAAAAAATTAAAAAAAGAAAAAGAAAATCAAAGGAGACCCTCGCGAATATTTCAAAAAAATTACCACCACTTGTTAAGGCTATGAGAATTCAAGAAAAGGTTAAAGCTGTTGGTTTTGATTGGGAAAAAAAAGAACAAGTACTAAATAAAATTGATGAGGAGTTAAAAGAATTAAAAAAAGAAGTCAAGAAAAAACAAAATAATGAGAAGATAGAAAATGAATTAGGAGATCTTCTCTTCTCTGTCATTAACTTTGCTAGGTTTATAGATATTGACCCAGAAAAATCTCTTGAAAAGACAAATATTAAGTTTATTAAAAGATTTAATTCTATGGAAAAAAACATTTTAGAAAAAGGTAAAGAACTAAATAAAATGTCTCTTTCAGAGATGGATGAATACTGGGAAATGGTTAAAAAAAATGAAACAGAATAGCAATAAGTTTTTTGAAAGATCAGTAATTAAAGTAGATGAAAATCAAGCCGCTTTGAGACTGGATATTTTCTTGTTTGATAAAATGCCTAATGTGACAAGAAATAAAATTCAGGAAGGCATCAAAGATGGTAAAGTCTTAGTTAACAAAAATAAAGCTAAACCAAGTTATAAGGTAAAACCTAAAGATGTTATTGAGATGGAGATTTTAAGAGCTATTAAACCAACTGAAATAAAACCCGAAAATATTGATTTAGACATAATATTTGAAGATGAAGACTTATTAATAGTAAATAAACCAGCGGGAATGGTAGTACATCCTGCTCATGAAAACTGGGAAGGCACCTTAGTAAATGCTCTCATGTATCATTTTAAAAACCTTCCAGAAATGGAGGGAAATGAAGGAAGACCAGGGTTAGTTCATAGAATCGATAAAGAAACCTCGGGTCTTTTAGTGATTGCAAAAACAAACACTTCAATGGATTCTCTAGCATTACAATTTAAAAATCATAGCATTGAAAGAAAATATCAGGCCCTTGTTTGGGGAAATCCAAAAGAAGAAGAAGGCACAATAAAAGTTAATTTAAGAAGATCATTAAAAGACAGAAGAATTATTGAAGGGTATCCTGAGAATACATTAGGGAAAAAAGCGATTACACATTACAAGGTTTTAGAAAACATTCATTACCTGTCATTGATTGAGTGTGAGCTAGAAACCGGAAGAACCCATCAGATAAGGGCACACATGAAATACTTAGGGCATCCTATTTTTTGTGATAAGACCTATGGGGGAGACTCAATAGTTAAGGGCAATCGTTTTTCAAATTATAAGAGGTTTGTAGAAAACAGTTTTAAACTTATTAACAGGCAAGCTCTTCATGCTAAAAGTTTAGGCTTCGTACATCCAAAAACAAAAAAGAAAGTGTATTTCGATACAGACTTACCAGTGGACATTCAGAATGTTATTTCTAAATGGAAAAAATATGAAGCTCCAAATAATTACTAAATCATTCTAGGATAACTACCCAAAAGTTTAATATTCTCCTCATATCTTTTTAAAATAATTTGAAAATTGCTATTCAAAAAGTGACCCTCAAAATCAATATAAAAAACATACTTGAAGTCTGTTCCTTTTTTTGCTGGCCTGCTCTCAAGTTTAGTGAGATTTATTTTAGCATCGTGAAACTGTTGAAGAAACTCAGCCAAAACACCATGTCCATCGGATAGATTTACAAGAATTGAAGTCTTATCATTTTTTGACTTTATCTCGTTTTCTGTTGCAGACATTACTATAAAACGAGTATGATTATCTTTCGAGTCTTCTATTTTATCATAAAGAATTGGCACCCCTCTCTGGACCGCAGCAAATCTAGAGCAAATTGCAGCAGAATCTTCTTGTTTGTCAGCGTATTTAACGGCTGCGCTTGTACTATTAACCGGAATACATTTCACCTCCTCAGAAAAGTAATTTTCTATAAAGTCCTTACACTGTTTAAATGCTATGTCTTTTGAATATATTTTTTTTATTTTATTAATTTCTTTAGCTCTCGTGGCGAATGAAAAACTGATAGACATTGGTAGCTCAGAAATTATTTTTAAGTTACTAACTCCAAGAAGATCAATAGTTTCTTGAACGATTCCCTCTTGATTATTTTCTAATGGAATTATTCCGTATTTGGTTTTTTTTGACTCTACTGAGTCGAAGACGGACTTAATTGAGTTAATAGGTAAATACTTTGCTTGAGAACCGAAATTGCTTTCAGCTGCCTGATGAGTAAAACTTCCCTCAGGACCTAAATAAGATATTCTTTCTGGAAGCTCTATGTTTCTAGCAGCAGCAAAAATCTCTTGAAAAATTGCTTTTATTGACTCTACATTTAACTTCCCTTCTGAAAGTTTACTTAATCTATCAATTATTTCTTTCTCTCTCTCGGGCCTGTAAACACTTTCGTTTGATGCAGACTTGATTAACCCTATCTCATGCACAATATCCATCCTTTGATTCAATAGATTTAAAATATCTGAGTCAATTTTATCTATTTTTGTTCTTAATTCTTCAATGTTCATTACTTTTATAGTAGGATTAATTTATTTCACAAAATAACTATTTATCCCATAAAAATTAATCATTATTTATAGTATTATGAGAGACACAAAATTATTTGATTTAATTGAAAAAGAAAAAATAAGGCAAACAGAAGGAATAGAATTAATTGCTTCTGAAAACTACGCCTCTGAAGAAGTAATGGCAGCAGCTGGAAGCATTCTTACAAACAAATATGCAGAAGGGCTTCCTGGAAAAAGATATTATGGTGGGTGCATGGTTGTTGATGAAATAGAAGATCTGTGTAGAGAGAGATTGAAAAAATTATTTGATGCGAGCTGGGTGAATGTTCAGCCACACTCAGGTGCTCAAGCAAATGCTGCTGTTATGTTAGCACTTTTAAAACCCGGAGATAAAATCTTAGGATTTGACCTTGCTCACGGAGGTCATCTAACTCACGGATCTCCTGTAAACTATTCTGGGAAAATTTATAAACCTTTTTTTTATGGAGTCAACAAAGAAGACGGTTACATAGATTATGATAGCTTAGAAAAAACTGCAAAAAAAGAAAAACCTAAACTAATTATTTGTGGGGCATCATCATATAGTAGAGACTGGGACTATAAAAAAATTAGAGAAGTTGCAGATACAGTTGGAGCTTTAGTTTTAGCAGATATTGCGCACCCTTCTGGACTAATTTCAAGAGGACTTCTAAATGATCCACTTGATTATTGTCACGTTGTTACTTCAACAACTCACAAAACTTTAAGGGGGCCTAGAGGCGGAATAATAATGATGAGAAATGACTTTGAGAATCCATTTGGAATCAAAACACCAAAAGGTATTTTGAGAAAAGTTTCTTCATTATTGGATTCAGGAGTCTTTCCAGGAACTCAAGGGGGACCTCTTGAGCATATTGTTGGAGCAAAGGCTGTGGCGTTTAAAGAGGCCTTGTCTGACAAATATCTTGATTATGTTGTTCAGATAAAAAAGAATGCTAGTAAAATGGCAAAAGAATTTATAAAAAGAGACTATAACATAATCTCTGGTGGAACAGAAAACCACCTAATGCTTATAGACCTAAGAAATAAAAACATAACAGGAAAAGAAGCAGAAGAAAACTTGGGAAAAGCAGATATTACTATCAATAAAAATATGGTGCCTTTCGATACGGAGTCTCCGTTCGTTACATCTGGAATGAGAATAGGAACCGCGGCAATTACTACAAGAGGTATGGATGAAGATGACATGAAAAAAATAGTTGAATTCATAGACAGAGTTTTAAATGATGAAAACGAAATAATTACTGTAAGAAAAGAAATAAATAATTGGGCAAATAATTTTCCTCTTCACAAATAAATGAAAAAAGAAAAAGAGATGTCTTTTATTGACCATCTAGAAGAGCTAAGATGGCATTTAATTAGATCATTACTTGCAATAGTAGTCTTTGCAATTATAGCTTTTGTATCTAAAGATATTGTTTTCGGCATTATATTACTTGGCCCATCTCAAAGTGATTTCTGGACATACCAGGCCCTATGCAGTTTAGGGCAGAAGGTTGGTGTCTCTGCTTTTTGTATAGACGAACTTCCTTTCATTATTCAAAGTAGACAAATGGCAGGGCAATTTATGATGCATATTTCTTCTTCTTTTGTAATAGGAATTATTTTCGCTTTCCCATATGCTTTCTGGGAGTTTTGGAGGTTTGTGTCCCCTGGACTATATATCAACGAAAAAAAGGCAGCAAGGGGAGCTACATTTTATGTCTCATTATTGTTTTTTATAGGAGTGATGTTTGGTTATTTTATTTTGACTCCTATTTCTATTAATTTTTTAGCTAATTACCAGATTGATCCTTCAATATTAAATGAGTTTGATATTATCTCATACGTATCTACTATTACAACTTTAGTTTTAGCCTCTGGAATGCTTTTTCAACTTCCAATGGTAATATACTTTTTAACAAAAGCGGGCATAGTTAATAAAGAGATGTTAAAAAATTACAGAAAACATGCAATTGTAGTTATTCTGATTTTTGGGGCAATGCTTACGCCGCCCGATCCGTTTAGTCAAATTGTAATGGCTGTACCTTTGGTTGGGCTATATGAAATAAGTATATTAATATCTGGAGTGGTAAAAAAAACATATAAATGAAAATTATAATTGGTTCTGATCATGCAGGCTTTGAATATAAAGAAGATCTCAAAGAGTTGTTCAAAGAAAAAAACATAAATTATATTGACCTTGGTTGTAATAGCCCAGATTCAGTTGATTATCCAGACTACGCACACGAAGTCTCAGTTGGTATCTTGAAAGATAAAAACTCTTTAGGGGTATTAATATGCGGTAGCGCTAACGGTGTTGCAATGGCAGCAAATAAACATAGGGGAATAAGAGCTGCAATTTGTTGGAACGAAAAAACATCTAAGCTTGCCGCTACACATAATAAAGCCAACATCATATGTATCCCTGCAAGGTTTATTTCGAAAAAAGAACAAAGAAATATCTTCAACACTTTCATTAATGCTGAATTTCAAGGAGGAAGGCATAAAAGAAGAGTAGATAAAATTGACTGCTAGAATGAAAAGGCAAAGAATTGAAAAACATGAAAGTTTAATTCATCAGGTTATAAATGAATACCTTATTAGAGAAGGAAGGTCATTTTTGGGTAATGAGTTTATAACAATTATGGGAATCAAGTTATCCCCAGACCTTAGTATTGCTCTAATATTTGTTAGTGTTTTAAATAATGAAAAGTCAGAATTCGTTGAAAAAAAACTATTTGAAAAAAAATATGAAGTGAAACAATTTTTGGCAAGATCAATAGGAAAAAAAATTAGAAAAATTCCTGAAATAAAATTCATAATTGACAGTTCTGAGCACGACGCTTCTAGAATAAATAAAATCATTTCAAATTTAGATATCCCAAAAGAGTAGTATGGGTTTTTCATTAAGAGCTGCTTTGCGTTTAATTTTCTCTAAAAAGAAGAAAACGTTCATTAACTTTTTATCATATATTTCAATAATAGCACTTAGTATTGGGACCGCATCTATGATTATAATCTTGTCAGTTTATAACGGCTTAGAAAATACATTGAAATCTATTTATCAGGACTTTGATGCTGAAATAAAAGTTGAAAAAAATGATTCAAAATATTTTAACAACACCTATTTGGAAATGATTTCAGAAATAGAAAACGTAAAAGAAGTTTCTGCAATAATTGAAAACAAAGTTATTCTCCAGAATGAAAAAAAAGAGGTTGTTTCATATTTAAAGGGAGTTGATGAAAATTATATAGGACTTAATAGTGTCTCCAAAAACCTTACTGAAGGTGAGTTTATCTTTAAAAAAAACAATATAGATTATTGCGTTATTGGCAGGGGAATAAAATATTCTTTGGGAATAAGAACAAACTCAAATTTTCAAAGTATAAAGGTATATTCTTTAAATGATAGGAAAAAGCTAAGCCCCTCATCAATACAAAAAAACATATATAATCAAGATCTTTTAAAAACTAGCGGAGTCTTTGCGATTGAAAGTGGGTTTGATAATAACTATATCTTCACCTCTTTAGATTTTGCTCAAAATTTATTTGACAAAAATGGTTTAATATCATCCTATGAAATAATTGTAAACAATAAAGAAAAGCTTAGTCAAACCAAAAGCGAGATAAAAAAAACATTAGGCCCCAACTTTAAAGTTTTGACAGATATTGAGCAAAGGGAAGGTTTATATAAGATACTACAAACGGAAAAACTTGTTGTTTACCTTGTTTTCTTAATAGTTTTATTTTTAAGCGCTATAAATATTTTCTTTTTACTAATAATGATGGGTATAGAGAAAAGAAAAGACATTTCAGTCATGTTTTCATTTGGCGTAAAAAGACACCAAATAAGAAATATGTTTATTAACCAAGGTATCATTATTGGTTTAAGTAGTTTGATAATTGGATCGATGTTGGGGGTTTCTCTAACTTTACTTCAACAACAATTTGGCTTAATTCAAATTGAAATGACAAGCTCAATCTTAACAGCATACCCTGTGAGTTTACAATCGAGGGATCTACTCACTATATCGGCTATGGTAATTTTTGTTTCCTTGTTAGCTTCATTAGTTCCGGGAATAATTTCAACAAAAAGAGATAACTTTAATAATATTAAAAATTCTTTTATATGAAACTAAAGGTTGGAGATAGCTATCAAGAAGAGTTTATAATTACTCAAGAAATGGTAAATAAATTTGCTGAGCTTAGTGGAGACAAAAACCCATTACATTTAGACAAAGAGTATGCAGCTAAGACAAGATTTAAAAAACCAATTGTACACGGACTTTTTTCAGTAACATCTTTTGGTAAGGTGATGGGGACAAAATTTCCAGGACATGGCTCAATACACGTTGGACAAAACTTAAGTTTTAAAAAGCCACTTTATCCTGACCAAAAGTATATAGTAAATATTGAGTTAGTCAAAATCATAAAAGATAAACACTTTGGTGTTTTTAAAACTCAAATATTTGACACTGAAAATAACTTAATTGTTGACGGAACAGGCACAGCACTTCATGAAGAAAAACTATAACTCACTCTCACAAATGTGATCATTTTTCATAAAGGAGCCTATTGGAGACCCGTCCGGTGGAACTAATTCATCTGGGTAATTAATATCAACCTCTCCAGACATAAACTTTTCAATCTTATTTGATAAATATTTGAAGTGATAATTATCAGAACTCATTTCATCAAGTTTAACCTTTAAAATATTTAAAGAATTATATACCCTAGCGTTTACCTCTTCGTGTGTTCTTTTACTATTTGCCAACATAAACAAATAGTTTAGAACATTATGATTTACCATTTTAGAAATTTCAATTTCAATATTATTTAAATCTAATTTTTTATTATTAGCTGTTTTTAAAATTGTTTCATCAATTATTTTATCTATGACATTAGATAAACCGGGTTGAGAGTTTTGATCTCTTGCTTTTAGGGTTAAAAGTCGAGATGCTCTTTCTGGGTTAAGTAACATTTTTAAGGTTAAGTTGGTTGCGGTTTCTGCTGCCGCTAAATAATCAAAAGTTAAACCCGTTCTTGATTTAAAGGTTTCTCTTGTCCTAGGATAACCAAATGCCCTCGGTGGTATTAACTCTATTAAACTTTCAGGAAGAGAGAGGTTTTTAGGGTCTATAGAGGATAATAAAGAGTTTAGTGCCTTAATTTGTTGATTATATGGCAACATCTTTGTTATTAACTGACCATCTCCTTTAACAGCATAATTATATTCAAGTCCTCCAACTACTTTTGCAGCTGCCTCAATCTGATACCTATGAAGAAGGTACATAGGCACCAAAACCTCTTCAATACTTGACATTGGCTCTCCTGTTTTAATAGCGTTATCTAAAAAATTATCTAAAATATATCGTCTCATTTTGAGCATTCTCATTAATTCGTCTGACGCATCAAATCCATTATCCCAGAGATGGGATCTTGGGTGAGCACTAGAAGTTGGCCTTGAGTCTTGATCAGAAATAAAATAAATATCTTCTTTGTATCCATCTTGAAGTATTTTATTTAAATGGTATTCTTCATTAGAATCAAACTGCCTATAACCCCAATTAATTGCCAGCTTGTCCCAATCCCCTATTCCATGATCATAAGACTCTGAAAGATCAATTTTATTATCTGAAAAACCGATCAAAGGATGTGGGTAGTCCATAACAGATTTTCTGTTTCTTGCACTAGATATAAAATTATGAGACAGTCCAATGGTGTGTCCCACCTCATGAGCGGAAAGTTGTCTTAGTCTTTTTATTGCCAATTCCTCCATTAAGTTGCTTTCATCATTTTTAGCATAAGGCCTTAGTAAACCTTCTGCTATTAAATAGTCTTGCCTAACTCTAAGAGATCCTAAAGAAACATGACCTTTTATAATTTCCCCGGTCCTAGGGTCAACAACAGATGATCCATATGACCATCCCCTAGTAGATCTATGAACCCACTGTATTACATTATATCTTACATCTAACATGTCCGCCCCATCTGGTAAAACTTTAATTTGAAAAGCATTTTTGAAACCTGCGGCTTCGAAAGCATCATTCCACCAAGAAGCACCCTCTAACAACGCTGACTTGACTGGCTCAGGTACACCACGATCTAGATAATAAATTATTGGTTCAACAGCCTCACTCATTGCTTGGCTTGGATCCTTCTTAATTAAACGGTGTCTTCTAATATATTTTACATGAAGATCTTCCTCAATTGGGCTAGCATAATCATAAAAAGTCATAGCCCCATAACCCGCTCTAGGGTCAAATTTTCTTGGCGTGTAACCATCATCTGGAAGTTTTACAAAAGAGTGTCTAGTTCTTACTGAAAAACTTTCTGTATCTGGCGAGACAGACCTTAACCATCCTCCTGTCGCATTTCCTCTAAAAGTTAAATATGCTTCTAACTCAGAGTTAAGTGGAAAGTTTTTTGAATTTAATATATCAAAAGATGACGATTGTTTATCAATCTTAAAAGAACCTTGTTTTCTTTGAGTTAGTCTTTGAGAAATTCTATGAGAATCTCTTATAAGAAAATCGGAAATATCAATTAGATAGGAATTTTTTTCCTTAATTATAATATTAAAACCCCATAGGGTAGATTTAGCAAATGCATCTTCAACAGACTTAACTTCTTCTTCATTATCTGAAACGGCTCTATACTTGTAATTAGGCTGAACCATTAAAATTTTTGGCCCCATTTTAACAAACTTAATTATTCTTGTTCCTCCAATTTGTCCTCTGTCAAGACCAATGTCATTTGATCCCACCCCTGCTGACAAATAATTAATATAGATCATTTCCTGGTTCAGATCTGTTATCTCTAGATAAACTTTTCCTTTATTATCATCCCAGTAGTAGTTTATAAACCCTTCTTTTTTTTCAAAACCTTGAGTAAAGGACTTTATCGAACCTGATTGTGAAAGTGCAGTTTGAAATGTTCCTGTGGAAATAATCCAAACTAAAAATTTTAAAAGTGTGTTTTTCATAATATTGTTTATTCTGTAAATATAATTTCTTCTTTTTGTTGTGGGTTTTTTAACCTTAAAACTGAAAGGTCGTTTAGCATCTCAAAATAAATTAAGTTTTCTTGATCTTCAAAATCAGAAAAGAGCGATCTGTCAGTAATTATTAGTTTTCGAATCTTTTTAATTTTTAAAACCTCAAAATAACAATTAATAGATCCGTTAATGTATTCATGACCCAAATAATTAATTTCATACTCTTTACCATTAATTTCAAATTCAATATTATCATTTAAATACTTTTCGATGTAACTATCAACTAGCTCTCTTTTTGATTTTAAAATGTCAAATTTTTTCAAGTTGTTTTGTTTCTTCAAGGCAATCTCAAAGTCATCGAAAAAGACTTTTTTTTGAACTTCAATAGCTTTCCTTTCAGAATCATATTCCATATAGGATACACTAACATAAAATTCGTGAGCTAATAAAAATGAAAGAATGGATAATATGTTGATCATAAATATTTTAATAAATTTAACAACAAATTTTAACTGAAAGAATATGGAAGAATTTAAAACATGGTTTCTTGTTGGTTTTGATCACATTTTAAATGTTGCGGCCTTAGATCATATATTATTTGTTTTAGCGCTCGTAGTGGTCTACAAACCAAAGATGATAAAACAAATTGTAATTCTAATTACCGCTTTTACAATAGGGCATTCAATAACATTAATTATCTCTGCATTAGATTTAATTACATATGATCAAAAGGTTATTGAGTTTGCTATACCATTGACAATTGTATTAACTTCATTAAATAATATTTATAATAGAAAAAAAGAAATAACTAAAGCTGTTAACTCAAATTATGTAATAGCCTTAGTTTTTGGTTTAATACATGGGCTAGGTTTTGCTAATTATCTTAAAGCCCTGTTATTTGAAGGTAACATTATTTTAGAATTATTTTCATTTAATGTGGGGATTGAAGCCGCTCAGTTAATTATTGTTTTTATTTTCTTAGCATGTAGCTTCTTTGGGTCAAACTATCTTTTCAAAAAAAGAGAAAACTGGGTCTTGTTTGTGTCTTCTGCAATTTTTGGTATAAGTTTGATGTTAACGTTAAACGCAAAATTCTGGTAAAATGAAGAAATTTTTATTTTTAATATTTATTGTAATTAATCACACCTCCTTTTCGCAAGGATCTTATGGGGATTGGGATAAGAAATTTGAACAGCTGGGTACAATGTTGCCCACCCCTAACGCATACAGAACAGCCTCAGGCGCTCCAGGTATAGACTATTGGCAGCAAAAAGCTGATTATAAAATTAACGTAAAAATTGACGATGAAAACCAGATTCTTTATGGAGAAGAAGAAATAACTTATTTCAACAATTCACCTGATGTTTTAAGATATCTTTGGGTTCAGCTCGATCAAAACATGAGAGCTAACGACTCAAACACTCCTCTTGTCACACCATCTCAAATGTCAAATTCATTTAGTGGAAAAGGTCTTCAAAGACTTACTAATGGATACACTAATATTAAAGGAGAAAAATACAATGGAGGGTATACAATTGCTCACGTCAAGGACTCAAACGGAAAAGATTTAAATTATTCAGTGGTAAGTACAATGATGAGAATAGACTTAGACAAGCCTATGGCAAAAGGGGACTCTTATACTTTTAATATTAAGTGGTCTTTTGAGATTAATGACAGAATGAAAATAGGTGGAAGAGGGGGTTATGAATACTTTCCAAAAGATAAAAACTTCAGCTATACAATTGCTCAGTGGTTTCCTAGAATGGCTGTTTATGACGACAAGGAAGGTTGGCAAAACAAGCAATTTTTAGGAAGAGGTGAATTCGCTTTGCCTTTTGGGGACTACGAATTAAACATAACCGTTCCTGCAGATTTCATTGTAGCAGCAACCGGTGATCTTCAAAACGCTAAGGAAGTATTAACAAAAAAAGAACTAGAAAGATACGAAAGAGCAAAAACAACATTCGATAAACCAGTTTTAATTACTACCCAAGAGGAAGCAATAAAAAAAGAAAACAATCCAGTTAGAAACAAAACTAAAACATGGAGATACAAGGCAGAAATGGTAAGAGATGTTGCGTTTGCGGCCTCAAGAAAATTCATATGGGACGCTATGGCTGTAAAGTTAGAGAATAATACACCTCTTGCTATGTCATATTATTCTAAAGAAGGAAATCCGTTGTGGGAAGAAGAATCTACTAAAGCTGTAGCTAACACTTTAAGAACGTTTTCAAAGCATACTATTGAATATCCTTACCCTGTAGCAATATCAGTTCATGCTGCATCAATTGGAATGGAGTATCCTATGATCTGTTTTAACTTCGGTAGACCAAATGACGACGGAACATATTCAGATGCTACTAAATGGGGTATGATAAGTGTAATAATTCATGAAGTAGGACACTTTTTTATTCCAATGATTATAAACTCTGACGAAAGGCAATGGACATGGATGGATGAAGGTCTTAATACATTTGTCCAATCGCTTACTCAAAGAGAATATTATAGTGACGGACCGCTTAGAAGGGGTACAGCAGAAAGCATAGTAAATTATATGAGAATGCCTAAGGATATGCTTAGGCCAATTATGATAAACTCTGAGCAAATTGCTAGTAGAGAGTTTGGGGCTAATGCATATGCAAAACCAGCAGCAGCTTTAAGTGTTCTTAGAGAAACAATAATGGGGCCTGAACTCTTTGACTATGCGTTTAAAGAATATTCAAGAAGATGGGCCTTCAAACATCCAGACCCTGCTGATTTCTTTAGAACTATGGAAGACGCTAGTGCTATAGATTTAGATTGGTTCTGGAGAGGTTGGTTCTACTCAACCGACAACGTGGATGTTTCGGTTGAAAATGTTAAGTGGTTTAAAATGAAAAATGTTGACGAACCATTTGAAAACCGAGCAAGTGTAAAAGAAAAAGACATTAAAGGAAATAAAAAAATTGCCTCTGATGATCCAAAATACTCACTGCCGTTCCAACCAACTGAATTTAACTTCTCAAACACAAATAAAAATGAATATAGAGAGTTTCGAAACGAAGTTGACGACAGTGCAATCAAATTAGAAAATGCTGATAAAAACTTTTACGAGGTAACCTTTGAGAATAAGGGAGGGCTTGTAACACCTCTGATTATTGAATGGACTTATCAAGACGGTTCAAAAGAGATTGAAAAAATCCCTGCAGAAATATGGAGGTTTAATGAGAAGGTGGTGAGCAAGGTTTTTGTTAAAGATAAGATTGTTAAAAATATTATTCTTGACCCAAACAAAGAAACTGCGGATGTAAATATT
The DNA here is from genome assembly GCA_038113315.1 of Flammeovirgaceae bacterium. Taxonomy (GTDB): domain Bacteria; phylum Bacteroidota; class Bacteroidia; order Cytophagales; family MED-G16; genus MED-G16. Next base: position 41,528 of record JAYNOQ010000002.1, read on the forward strand.
AAAGACAATAACTACCCTAGGGTTGAAGTTAAAAGTGACTTTGATAGATTTAATAATTAGAAAGGAAGTTTTTGAACATCAACATTTCCTCCAGTTAAAATTATTACGACTTTTTTATTTTTATAGTCATCTGGGTTTTTTAACAATGCAGCTAAAGGAACAGAGCAAGAGGGCTCACAAACTATTTTTAACCTCTCCCAAATTAACCTCATTGCGAAAATAATTTCATCTTCGGTAACGGTTATTATTTTTTTTGCTCCATTTAATATTATTTCAAATGTTCTTTCTGATAAAGAAGTTTTTAACCCATCTGCAATAGTATTTGGAGACTGAACTGGAATTAGAGTTTTCTTAGTAAACGACTCATATGCGTCAGATGCGTTAAGGGGTTCGGCTAAAACAACTTTTGTTTTTGGAGAAAAAAGTTTTGTTGATAGAATTGTGCCAGAAGAAAGACCGCCCCCACCAACAGGACACATTATACAATCAATATCTTGAATTATTTCAAATACTTCTTTAGCGCATGTAGCTTGGCCACAAATAACGTCTTCGTTGTCATAGGGATGAATAAAATTTGCTTTTGTTTTTTTTATTATTTTATTACATGTGTCGATTCTTGATTGTTCATTGTTTTCACTTAAATATACATTTGCTCCATAACTTTTCACAGCCTTCACTTTTATATCAGGAGCGCCTTTAGGCATAACTATATGTGCTTTAACATTTACCATTTTTGAAGATAAAGCAACAGCTTGTGCATGGTTTCCTGATGAATGAGTTACAAAGCCTGTCTCTCTTTCTTTCTCAGAAAAAGACAAAACAGCATTAGCTGCGCCTCTCATTTTAAATGCTCCAATTTTTTGAAAATTCTCACATTTAAAATAAATGTTAGCGCCAGATATTTTATTTATAGCGGAAGAACTTAACAATGGAGTATTATGAATGTAATCTCTAATCCTGTCATGAGAAGATAAGATTTTTGATTTATAATGTTCTAAGTCTAATGTGCCTCTAACCATGTCTTACCTATTCCAATATCCACAGTTAAAGGGACTTTAATTTTAATTACATTCTCCATAATTGATTTGATGTTTTTTTCTAACTCATCTCTTTCTGACTTAATTACATCGAATACTAGTTCGTCATGAACCTGCATTATCATTTTCGACTTAAGATCTTTAGTCTTCATCCACTCAGAAATTTTTATCATTGCTAATTTAATTATATCTGCAGCGCTTCCTTGAATTGGGGAATTAATAGCATTTCTTTCCGCAAAACCACGAAGAGTAAAATTCCTAGAATCAATATCTCTAAGATACCTTCTCCTGCCTAATATTGTTGTAACATACTTTTTCTCTTTAGCTTTTTTTATGGAGGCATCCATATACTCCTTCACTAAACTAAATTTTGAAAAATATGAGCCAATAATCTCTTTAGCTTCAGAGCGAGGTATATCTAGGTTTTGAGATAAACCGAAAGGTGATATGCCATAAATAATTCCAAAATTAACTTCTTTAGCTCTCCTTCTCATGTCAACAGTTACATCTTCGAGAGGTACGTTAAAAACCTTTGAGGCTGTTATTGAATGAATATCTTTCTCTTCTTTAAAAGCGTTTATCATTTCTGGATCACCACTAAAAGATGCAATAATTCTAAGTTCAATTTGAGAATAGTCAGCGGCTAATATAAAGTCTCCTTGATTTCGGGAGACAAATGCAGAGCGCGTTTCTCTTCCCAATGATGTTCGAATTGGAATGTTTTGAAGATTAGGTTTGTTGGAACTTAATCTTCCTGTGGCTGTGACAGCTTGAGCATAATCAGTATGGATTAAACCGTCCGATGGTGAAACCATTTCCGGAAGAGCATCAATATAGGTAGACAATAGTTTTTTGTATTCTCTAAACTCAAGAATTAAATCAACTATTTTGTTTTTTTTTGAAAGCTTCAAAAGAATATCCTCTCCTGTTGAATATTGTCCCGACTTTGTTTTTTTTGGGTTTTCATCAATTTTTAATTTTTCAAACAAAATGACACCTAATTGTTTTGGTGAGGATATATTAAAATTTTCACCAGCAATTGAAAAGATTTTCTTTTCAGTTCCCTCTATCAACTTTGTAAGTTGGTTTGACATAGCTGATAAAAAATCAACATCTATTTTAACTCCATTATTTTCAATATCACACAGTACATGCATTAGCGGTTGTTCGACGTCAAAAAGAAGACTAGATAGTTTTAAATCGTTTAACTCTTTTTCAAGAAGTTTTTTAAGAGTAAAAGTAACATCAGCATCCTCACAAGCATAATAACATATATCTTCAGGTGGTAACTCTGTCATTTTTTTTTGGTTTACACCAGGCCTACCAATGATATCCTCAATAGGCACACACTTATGGTTTAAATAATTTTCAGATAAGACGTCTAGTTTGTGGCTAGCCTCGGGGCTAATTAAATAATGGGCTAACATTGTATCAAAAATATTATTTGATACATTAATGCCAAACTTTCTTAAAATTTGAATATCATACTTTAAATTATGACCAATTATTTTTGTGTTTGGATTTTCGAGGTATGGTCTTATTTTATTGATTATTTTTTCTTTGTTTTTTATAGTTGGTAAATAATACCCCTCATTTTCTTTAAAACACAATGCAATACCCGCCAACTCAGCTTCCTGAATATTTAAACTTGAGGTTTCTGTGTCTACACAAAGCTCATCAATAGAATTTAGTTTAGTTAAAAAACCATCTATTTCTTCTTCCGAAATCATTTTGTAATTTACCTCTGACTTTTTATCAAGCTTATCTTCTGAAAAAAAACTGAGCTGACCTTCTTCCTTTTCTGATAAAACACCAGCATTTATCATTCTTGTTTTTATGGTTCTGAACTCCATTTCATCTAACAAAGAGTTAAGGTTTTTACTGTCGGCTTTTTTAATTTTTAGGTCAGGCAGGCTAACACCCAAAGGAACGTCTGTCTTAATTATTGCTAGTTCTTTTGACATCAAAGCAGATTCATGGTTCTCTTGAATCTTTAAACCGACAGATCCTTTTATTTTATTTCTATTTTCAATTATTCCCTCTACACTATCATATTCGCTTAATAGCTTCTGTGCTGTTTTTGGTCCAACTCCAGGCACACCAGGAATATTGTCAACGCTATCTCCTTGTAAACCCAAAAAATCAATTACTTGCTCAACACGTTTAATTTTAAATTTACTTAATACCTCATCAACACCAAGTATATCAACCCCTCTACCCATAAAAGCAGGTTTATATAAATAAACATTTTCCTTAACTAACTGAGCAAAATCTTTATCAGGAGTCATCATAAAAACTGATACATTTTTCTCTTTGGATATCTTATGAGAGAGAGTGCCTATAACATCGTCGGCCTCGAACCCATCCTTTTCAACCACTTGAACATTTAAGTGCTTTAAAAAGTTTTTAATAATAGGTATTGCTACCTGAATATCTTCAGGCTGCCTTTCTCTGTTTGCTTTGTATTCTATAAAGATGTCTGACCTAAATGTTGGGGCTTTGGTGTCAAAAGCAACAGCAAGATGTGTTGGAGACTCTTTATTTATAAGCTCTAAGAGGGTATTTAAAAAACCGTAAACAGCGCTGGTGTTTATTCCTTTTGAATTTACTATTGGGTTTTTACTAAAAGCAAAGTGAGCTCTATATATAAGAGCCATTGCGTCTAACAAGAAAACTTTATTTGAGTCTTTCAATTTTGAGAAAAAATTTAATCAATAAAAACTAATATGTATATTAGATTAAAAAATTTGAATGAAAAATAAAATTAAATTTTATTTAATTGTATTAGTTTGTTTCTGCTCGTCTTTTTTAATAACAAAAAACTTTTCACTATCTATAAAAGAAATTTCGTCAGCTTTAAAAATTTTAGGGGTTGATTTCACGAAAGAACAACAAAAAACTATGGTTCCTTATGTTAAAAGAAACCAAAACGCTTATATAGAAATGAGGGATATTCCCCTAAATAACAACACCCCCCCAGCTGTTAGGTTTTCAGTCGTGGAAGATCGCTCAAAAACCATAAACTTTATATTTAATACCAAAGAGGTCTCACTTCCAAAAAACAAGAAAGACATTGCCTACTTAACTGTTGGTGAGTTGTCATATTTAATTAAAGAAAGACTGATTTCTTCTACTGAAATAACAAAAATATACCTTGAAAGAATAAAAGAACATAACCAAAAGTTAAATGCGGTAGTAACCTTAACAGAAGACTTAGCATTGAAACAAGCTTTACGGGCAGACGAGGAAATTAAAAATGGGATTTACAGGGGTCCACTTCACGGTATTCCATATGGAATAAAAGACTTAGCCGCATATCCAGGATACCCTACAACCTGGGGAGCTATGCCTTACAAAAATCAAATTATCAACGAAAAAGCTCTTGTGATTGAAAAACTAGAAAAAGCTGGTGCTGTAATGTTGTGTAAACTTTCATCTGGATCACTAGCTAGAGGAGACGTTTGGTATGGCGGAAAAACCAAAAACCCATGGGATATAGACCAAGGTTCAAGTGGATCTTCGGCTGGATCAGCTTCAGCTGTTGCAGCTGGTCTTGTTGCATTTGCTATTGGAACAGAAACTTTAGGCTCAATTATTTCACCATCAACAAGGTGTGGTGTTATCGGTCTAAGACCAACTTTCGGATCTGTACCAACAAAAGGTTTTATGACCCTTTCTTGGAGTATGGATAAGGTTGGTCCTATTTGTAGAAGCTCAAGAGATTGTGCAATTGTTTACAATCACATAAAAGAAACTGAACCTGACGCTTCCTTAATTAATTTTGACTTACAAACAAAAAACCTAAAGGTTGGCTATCTGTCTAGTTTGTTTAAAGAAGACACTTCTAGGTATAGCAAGAACAATAACAAAACACTAGAAAAAATTAAGTTAAAATATGATTTAGAGGAATTAAGTCTACCGAATAACTTTCCATACAGTGTTTTTGATATAATTTTAAGGTCGGAGGCTGGCGCTTTTTTTGATGACTTTTTATTAAAAAACCTAGACTCATCAATGGTGGAACAAGGAGAAAGTTCTAGGGCAAACTCTTTAAGACAATCAAGGTTAATTCCAGCGGTAGAATACATTCAGGCTAATAGGCATAGAGAGGTTTTGGTTAATGATATAAAAGTTTTATTCAAAAACTTTGATGTTATTTTATCTCCAAGCTTTGGAAAAAACCAACTACTAATAACTAACCTAACAGGGCACCCTGTAGTTTCTGTTCCTAATGGTCTTGATGAAAAAGGAAGGCCAACAAGTATTTCTGTGATAGGTAACCATGGTGCTGAAGATAAAATTTTATATTTTGCAGAAGTACTACAAAACGAACTAAAGTTTAATAAAAAAAGACCTCCATTATTTAATTAATATGAACTGCCAAAAACAAAAGTTTATTTTGACAGGAAAAAAAAGCTACCTTAACTGTGCTTATATGTCACCTATGTTAAAAAAGGTTGAAAAGGCAGGCATTACTGGTTTAAAGATTAAAAGAGCGCCAAATAAACTTTTGCCTAATGATTTTTTTGTTGGAGTTTCTAATTTAAAAAAACAATTTGCTACTTTAATTAACCTTAAAGACTACGAAAGAATTGCCTTAGCTCCTTCTGTATCATACGGAATAGCTAATGTTACAAACAACATTAAGCTAGAGAAAAAAAACAATGTGATTTTATTAGGCGATCAATTTCCAAGTAATGTATACCCCTGGATGTCATTAACAAAAAAATATAACGCTGATCTTATTTTTGTGAATAAGCCTAATAAAGAAAAAGAATGTGGTAAAACGTGGAATGAAAATATTTTAAAACAAATAAATAATAACACTAAAGTTGTGTCTATGGGAATGATTCATTGGGCGGATGGAACGATATTTGATTTAGAAAAAATTAGAGAAAAAACTAGAGAGGTTGGTGCACTTCTTATTATCGACGGAACACAATCGATAGGTGCGATGCCTTTTGATGTTAATACAATTCAGCCCGATGCTTTAGTCTGCGCAGCATATAAATGGTTAATGGGCCCTTATGGTTCAGCTGTTTGTTATTTTAGTAAGAGTTTTGATGAAGGGTCACCTATTGAAGAAAGTTGGATTAACAGAAAAGGCAGTGAAGACTTCTCTCAACTTATAAACTATCAAGAAGAATATGCAAAAGGAGCAAGAAAATTTTCTGTAGGACAACAAAGTAATTTTATAAATGTGTCAATGTTAATTGCCGCAATTAAACAATTAAATTCATGGGGGGTTGAAAACATTTATAACTACACTGAATCAATCACTGATTCTTGCTTTGAAATTCTAGATAGAAACAAGGTTTGGTTTGAAGAAAAAAAATACAGAGCGGCACATTTATTTGGTCTAAGGCCAAGAAAAAACCTTAAAAAAGTTTTAAAAAAGATTAAAGAAAAAAACATTTACGTTTCCTTAAGAGGAGACAGCATCAGGGTGTCTCCATCTGTTTATAACACAAAACAAGAAATAGAAAAGTTGTTTAAATGTATTTCAGAAAATGCATAAGATAGTATTTCTTTTTTTGTTTTATTTTATTTTTAGTGAGAGCTCTTTTTCACAATTCAGTAAATCTGAAACAGCTCCACCAAATATAAAATGGCACTTTAAAAAGAGTGAAAACTTTACCATTTTTTTCCCAAAAGAATTAGACTCTATAGCAAATTATTCAATCTCTTTTTTAGAAAACAACATTAATGATATCAAGGTAAACCCTAATGATAAAATTCGAAGAAGTAGAATCATTCTTCACAACCAAAATAGTATCCCTAACGCTTTTGTTGCTTCAAGCCCCAGAAGAAGTGAATTTTTTGTAAACGCAAAACCCGAATCTCCCCATTTCCTTCATAATAATAATTGGGTTGATTTGCTGTCTGTTCATGAGTATCGACATTTAGTCCAAAGAGAGCTTGGTCACAACAACTTCTTTAACAAGGTTGTTTTCTTTCTCTTTGGTGAGGGTTTGTCGTCAATGCTAATCCGTTCATCAACCCCAAACTGGTACTGGGAGGGAGATGCTGTTTATACAGAAACATCTATTGGTAATTATGGTAGAGGAAGAATTCCTCGTTTTTTGTTGACGACTCAAATGAATGTAATGTCAAAAAATAAAATAAAATACGAAAGGCAAACTTTGGGAAGCTTTAAGTTTAAAACTCCAAATGAGTATGAGTCCGGATATTTAATGGTTAAACACATTAAAAATAATTATGGCGAATCTGTATATAACAAAATAGTTAACAAAGCTCATAAACAATCTTTTCTGCCTGTTCCTTTTTACAGAGCGTTAAAAAAAGAAACTGGATTAAACTATAAAACTCTTTATTTAAACTCACTAAATACTCTTTCCAAAAAAAGCTTAGTTAATAAGGTTAGGCCTATAAACAAAAGAAAAAACAAAACATTTACAAGTTTCTTATACCCAAAACAAATTTCAGAAAATAAGATTGTAGTCTTGCGAGAGGGTTATGGGAGCTATCAGGATTTTAGAATTATTAATGAATACGGTGATGTTTCTTTATTGTTTACCCCTGGGGTGGTTAATGATTTTGGAAGAATTCCTTACTCTAATGAAATGGTTGCTTGGTTAGAGTTTGATAAAGACCCCCGTTGGGATAAAAGAGTTTTTTCAAGCGTTAAAATACTTGATATAAATTCAAAAAAATTATTAAAAAAGTCCTTAAAAGGCTTTTTCTCATCTATAGACCTTTCTCTTGATGGAAAACGTTTATTGGTTGCTAAAAATTATCTTGACGGCTCTCAGGGTTTTGAAGAATACGATTTAAGCTCGATGAAAAAAATTAAAGAAAAACGTTTTGGTTTAGGTGTTGTTTCTTCTCTGAAATATCATTCAAATAAAAAGTTAATCGGAGTTAAAACTGTTTCTGGGGTTAAAACTGTTTTTTTATTTGATTTAGAAAAAAACGAAATGGAAGAGGTTTATAAATCAAGCAAAAACATTGGTTGGCCATCAATATATGATGAGAAGTTAATTTTATCTTTAGAAAAACGTGGCTTTGAAGAAATAGTTTGTATAAATCTCAATACTAAAGAAGTGTTAATGGTTAAAGAGACTCCGTTGGGAAATTATTATCCAAGTATTTATAAAAACAAGATATTGTTTTCGTCTATGGGTGAGTTTGGGTTTGATGTGTATTCTACAAAATTAGAGCAGCTTGAATCTATTTCAAACATTGAAGAGCCTCTCTACCCCGAACAAAACCCCCAAAAAGAAACAATTGAATTTATGACAAAAAAAGCTAGCGTATTTATGGGGCTTGTAAGCCCTGTTTCTTGGGGCATTAGCGATTATGGTATCTCCGAAAAAGGTTTAGATAATATTACTCTTGGATTAGAGTCAACAAATTTATTTGGAACCTTAATGTTTAATGGTGGTCACAAAATTGACATAAGAGACAAAAAACACAAAAATTATTTTGGCTTAAGCTATCAGGCTTTTTTCCCAATTATTGACTTTACCCTGTCATCATCGAATGATTATTTTAATCAAAATATTGTTTTAACAAATAGCGTCGGCGATAGAGATACAATATATAATGCTGACATAAACTTTAAAATAAGAGAGTTAACCCCTTCTTTAAGGGTTCCTCTTTCATTTACAAAGGGTAAGTTTTTCACATCTTTACTGGCTTCGTTTGGGTACTCTCATCAAAAATTTAAAAACTTTTATACCACAGCTCTCACTAGTGATTCTGGAAAATTTCCTCTTATAACAAACAAAAATACAAGAGCTTATTTATCTGGTTTGTTGCTATATTCTCGTAAACACAAAAAATCTAGAAGACAGGTTTATAACCCTTACGAACAAACTTTAATTCTTGAAGCAAAATCAACAACAAATAACAGCGACTACAACGGAAGGTACTTAAGATCTGACTTATATTTAGCATTTCCTGGCATTAAAAATCTACACTCAACAAGGCTTCGGTTTAGAGGAGAGTCCCAATCGAACGATGACTATTTATTTAGAAATAATGTAAACTTTATTTATGGTTATGACAATAATTTTCGTTTTTCTACTTTTCTAGGTTGGGGGTTAGAATATGAACTTCCGTTGTTATATCCGGATTTTTCAATAGGACCGATTGCCTACATACAAAGAATTCGGGGTATAGGCTTTATTAATGGGGGAACAGTAGAAGGTAGTCAAATTAACGGGGAGATAACCTTCAAAGAAAGCCCCAAAAGCGTTGGTTTTGGAGTCGTTTTAGATATGAATTTATTCCGCCAATCTTTTATGTTTGACCTTGGGATAAAATATGCTTATGTCTATGGGGTTAATGATTTAGAAAAAGGACCTAGTCTCGAAATTAGTTTGGGAAGTATTACTTTCTAAAGTTTTATAATTGAGAATAAATTTTTAATTTCGATAAAAAAAGTATGTTTCCTACAAATCCTGCTGTTACTGATGGTGTTGAATTATTTGTTTGGATTGTCGTAATCCTTATAAGTTTCGTCGGTGCTGTTTCTATTGTTGATTCTCGAAACGTTAAAAAGAAAGGTTAAAATTCTGAGTCTTTTTGATGATTACTTACCTTACTGTTTGGCACAAAAACTGAACAAAGTATAGCTGAGACAAACAATACAATAATTAATATTAACATTTCCATACTCTTCTTTTTCTGCAAATATACCAATGAGCAATTAAAATTTTTGCTCATATTGAAATAAAAATAATTTCTTTAATTAAACTTGTTTATGCAAAACCCTTTTCACCTTGCTTTTCCAATAAAGAACATTGATGAAACAAAAGTATTTTATAAAAAATTTTTTAATTCTAAAATAGGTAGAGAAGACAAAAAGTGGGTTGATTTTGACTTCTATGGACACCAACTTTCTGCTCATGTACGCCCAGAAGAACTAAAAGATACCAAAAAAAACTCAGTAGACGGAAAAAGCGTACCTGTCAGGCATTTTGGGGTAATATTAGGTTGGGATGAGTGGCACAAACTTTCGGCCAAGTTAAAAGAAAATAATATTGATTTTATAATCGAACCTTACATAAGGTTTAAAGGTGAAACTGGCGAACAAGCTACAATGTTTTTTTTAGACCCTAGCGGAAACGCTCTTGAGTTTAAGTCATTTAAAGACCCTTTACAGGTTTTTGCAAAATAGTTTATCTTAGATAACTACCAGCATTAACATCAATAGTAGATCCTGTACTATGGTCCATTTTTCCACACACAATTAAATCTACTAACGGAGAGATGTCTTTTGGTTCTGTTAATCGGTCAAGCTTAATCCCTTTTTTGACTAAATCCTCACCGTTTTTTTCTATAAAGCTTTTTGCCATTTCGGTATTAACAAATCCCGGGGCAACGCTGAAAGCTAGTACATTATCATTAATTCCAAAGGATCGGGTAATTGTTTTTGTTAAGGATATCAATCCTCCTTTAGAGCAAGCATAAGAGATAAAGTCTTCAACCTCTCCCCTAAAAGCAGCTCTTGATGCAATGTTGATAATCCTAAGCCTACTTAATATATTTTCCTTTCTTTTTTTTAAAATAAACTCTTTGCAAATAATAGCTGGGGACTTAAGGTTCACCGAAATTGTTTTATCAAATTCTAACGCCCATTCCTTTGTTTCTTTCTCAATTGGTGAAGATTCAGCAATTCCTGCATTATTAATTATTGAGTCAGGAAAACCTACTGCTTTACAAGTTTTTTTAAAGAGGTCTAAAGCACCTTCTTTCAAAGACAAATCAGCCTTAACTACATGATTTATGTTTTTGTTTTCTTTTATAAACTTTGTAAGTGAATTGTGTGATGAGTTACAGTGCAAAACTAATTCATGTCCTTTTTTTGCTAAGTCTTTTGCGATTTGATAGCCAATGCCTTTTGAGGCTCCAGTAATTAATATTTTCATGGTTGCTATTATATTAAACAAAATTATTCTTTTTTGTAAACTAATTTTTAAATGAGGAGTTAAAATAACATGTCAACAACAGAAATTGTTTCCAAGTATAAAGAAAAGATTAAAACTATTGACGTTCATTCTAAGATAAAGAAAAATCATTCAGCCTCTATTTATGGATTATCTGGTAATCTAAATGTAATTGTTCCTTTATCTGTTTCTCAGAAAGATTCGTGTTGTCACTGCTTCATAATATCAGAAAAAGAAAAAGCGCTAGTCTATTATAGTAACCTGTGCAACTTTTTAAAGGATGAAAAGGTTTATTTTTTTCCATATTCGTTTATTGCTCCTTACGATGAAGAGTTAATAAATAACGCTAATGTTGTGATGAGAACAGAGGTTATTCATGCGTTGTTAGAAAAAAACCATGAAAAAATATATATAGTAACTTATCCTGAGGGAATTTTTGAAAAATTTCCTGAAGAGCGGGTTCAAAAAGAAAAAAGAACATTAATTAAAAAAAATGACACTCTTAACTTAGTTGAGTTTTCGGAAATTTTAGATAAAAAAAACTTCACTAAAGTTGATTTTGTTCTAGAGCCTGGTGAATACGCTGTCAGGGGAAATATAATTGATGTTTTCTCTTATTCATATAAGAAACCTGTAAGAATAGAGTTAGACGGGAACGAAATTGATAAGTTAAGGTTATTTGACACAAATTCACAGTTAACAGATGGTGATATTAATTCCGCAAAAATTGTCTCAAAGGACAATAATGATAATACTAAAGCAGAATATGTTTCTCTTTTTAGTTTTTTTAAAGAAGGTTGGGTTTTGTGGACAGACGAATTTGATTTGTCCGTTAACATTATTAAAGAAAAGTACAATCAAGCAGTAGGGGTTTATGAAGAAATTAAAAAAAGAAGCAAGGTGGTTATAAGCCTTCCCCCAAACAAAAAGTTTTTAAATGAGAAAGATTTTGTTGTAGAAAAAAACAAGTTTAAAACAATTGAATTTGGAAGGGGAAATAAAAAAAAAGAGCGACTAAAAATAAACTATCAATCATCTCCTCAACCTAGTTTTAACAAAAACCTATCGTTGTTGGTTGAGGATCTTAAAAAACACCAGGAAAACAAATACTCTATTAATATATCTTTTCAATCTGAAGAACAATCAAGAAGGTTGACTTCGTATTTTGAATCTATTGGTTTTGACATTAACTATAATAAAATTATTTCAAGGCTTAGTGAGGGTTTTGTTGATCACGAAAACAAATTAGTTTTCTATACCGACCACGAAATATTTAATAGGTACTTCAAACACGCACACACACCTAAAATTTCAAAAAAACAAAAAAACCCAATAAAGGACAGGAGCGAACTAAAGACGGGAGACTATGTTGTTCACATTGATCATGGTATCGGACGATTTGTGGGGTTGGAAAAAATGAAAAACGGTGACTCAGAACATGAGGTTATTAGGTTGGTTTATAAGAACAACGACGTTGTGTTTATAAATGTTAATTCTCTTCATAAAATAGCAAAATATTCAGGCTCAGGAGGAACTCCAATTTTAAACAGTTTAAACAACCAAGAGTGGATTAAAAAGAAAAGAAAAATAAAATCAAAAATTGTTGACATAGCTAATGACCTTATTCAACTTTATTTAAAAAGAAGAGAGGTTAAGGGGTATGCGTTTGAAAAAGATTCTTATCTACAAATTGAACTAGAATCATCTTTTATTTATCAAGACACCCCCGATCAAATTAAAACAACAGAAGATGTAAAAAAAGATATGGAGGGGTGTTTTCCAATGGATAGATTGGTTTGTGGAGATGTGGGTTTTGGAAAAACAGAAATAGCAATAAGGGCTGCTTTTAAAGCTGTTTGTTCAAACAAACAGGTATTAATTTTGGTTCCAACGACCATATTAGCTTTCCAGCATTTTAAAACATTTAAAAAAAGACTGGAAAACCTTCCTGTGAGTGTTGACTACCTTTCTCGATTTCGCTCTACGAAAGACAGGGCGAGTGTAATAAAGCGATTAAAAGAGGGTAAGATTGATATTATTATTGGCACACACTCTGTTTTAAGCAAAAAAATAGAATTTAAGAGTCTTGGTCTTTTAATTGTTGACGAAGAACAAAAGTTTGGCGTTGCTCTAAAAGAAAAAATAAAAAAACAAAAGTTAAACCTAGATTGTCTAACTCTAACAGCAACCCCAATACCAAGAACCCTTCACTTTTCATTAATTGGGGTGAGAGATATTAGTATTATAAGAACAGCTCCAACAAACCGTCAACCAGTACACACAGAGGTTATAACTTTTGATGAAAATGAAATAAGAGATGTAATTAATAATGAAATATCTCGGTTTGGTCAGGTCTTCTTTGTTCACAACAGGGTTGAGAATATTTACGAAATAGCTAACATAGTTCAGAAACTCGTTCCTAATGCTAAAGTTGCCGTTGCACACGGTCAACAAAAAGGAGATCTTTTAGAAAAAACCATTTTGGATTTTGTAGATGGGAAATTTGATGTTTTGGTCTCAACAAACATAATAGAGTCTGGGTTAGATATTCCTAATGCAAACACAATAATTATTAATCAAGCTCATATGTTTGGCTTGTCAGACCTTCACCAAATGCGAGGTCGTGTTGGTAGGTCAAACAGAAAAGCTTTTTGTCGCCTTCTGGTTCCAAAACTCTCTAGTTTAAATGTTGATGCAAAAAAAAGACTTTTTGCGTTAGAAGAGTTTTCAAGTTTAGGGGACGGATTAAACATCGCTATGAAAGACCTAGACATCAGAGGTGCGGGAAATTTGTTAGGTGGGGAACAAAGTGGTTTTATAAATGAGATTGGTTTTGAGACATATAACAAAATATTAGATGAGGCGCTAGGTGAGGTTGATTTACCAAAAGAAAACAAAACAATAAAAGAGTTTGTAAAAGGAAATTGTTTAGTTGATCCTGAAGAAAAAGCTTTTATACCTAAAAACTATATCTCGAACTCCGATGAAAGGTTAAAAATGTATGGCTTAATTGAAGAGAAGTCCAAAACGGGTAGTTTTACAGAAATAATAATGGTTTTAGAAGACAGGTTTGGTAAAATACCCAAAGAGCTCTTTTGTTTAATTGACGTTATGAATATTAAACAATTAGCCTCTAAACTAAGCGTTGATAAAATTATAATTAGACAAACTAAAGTTTCATTTATTTTTTTTAGCAGTAAAAACAACCCAACTAATAAACAAGAGGCTGTTTTATTTTTTTTAAACAAACTAAACTCTAGCGGTCACAAAACAGACGTCAAAGAGAAAAAATCACAACTTTCCGTTGTTTGTAATTCTTTAAGCAGTGTAGCAGAAACGCTTATTTTTCTTAAAAAAACAACAAAAAAAGAACAATAAGTTTTTACTTTATGTGTTTATTGTTTTCAAGAACTGATTTTTTTGTATTTTTGATAAAAATTTAAATAATATATTTTCAATAATGAAAAGTTTATTTGCTGCTTTTTTTGTTTTTGTTGTATCTTTTGGATGTTCTGTATTACCATTTGGTAATTCTAATCCATCCGCAAGAAATCCGGGGTCAACAAGTACAACCACAGACTTACAATATTTCTCTGATGCTTATGCTGAAGAAGAGGAAGAGGGTTTTACTGTTGCTGATTTTGGTGGACAACCTCCAGGACCAAATCAGGTTTTAGTCCAAGGAGGAAGGGCTGTGTTAGGCACATTTGAAGAAGATGTTTTTTACACCCATGATAATGTAGAAAGAACCGTTACTGTGCAGTCTTTTTTTCTAGACCAAACAGAAATAGCAAACATTCATTGGTTAGAGTACCTTCATTATATACAAAGAGATTCCAGTGAAACATATTACCAAAGTGCCTTGCCAGATACAACGGTTTGGGAAAAAGAGTTAGCTTTTAATACACCATACGTTAGTAACTATCTAAGATATCCAGGGTTTAGATACTACCCTGTTGTTGGAGTTAGTTGGGAGCAAGCGATAGATTATTGCAGGTGGAGAACTGAGGCTGTCAACATGCAGAGAGCAATGGAGTATTTTGGAGAAGATTATATAGAGGGAGATATACCACCTATTGAGTCTGGTATATACCTACCCGAATTTAGATTGCCCACAGAAGCTGAATGGGAATATGCCGCATATGGTCAGGCTGGAACCCAATGGCTAGACGAAAACCAAACACAAAGAAGGCTTTATCCGTGGGATGGTAGGACAATAAGAAGCTCTAAAAGAGGAAGTGTTGGTAAGTTTCAAGCAAACTTCAAGAGAGGTAGGGGTGATTATGCTGGAATAGCTGGAGCGCTAAATGATGCGGGTTTTGTAACAATGAATATATATGAATACGCACCTAATGATTTTGGATTATATAATATGGCGGGTAATGTAAATGAGTGGGTATATGATATATACAGACCTTTAAACTTTCAAGACATGGAAGATTTAAACCCAATAAGAAAAAGTGATTTTCTAGATTCTGAAGAAAGTTATGACTCTGATAATTTCAACTCGATGGTTAGTAATAAATCAAGAGTATATAAAGGAGGATCATGGGCAGATGGCGCAATGTGGTTATCTCCTGGAACTAGAAGGTTTTTAGATCAAGACTCATCATCAGCAACCATTGGTTTTAGATGCGCAACAACCGCTCTTGGTACTGCAGGGAACTGGAATTAACAAAACTCTTTTTACATTTTAAACAATTAGAAAGCTATATTCGTATAATATTAGCTTAGGCATTTTATATTAGGGGAAAAAAGTAAGTTTATACGATAACACAATGTTTGTAAAAATACCATCTATTAAAGAAAACGTTTCTGTTGTTGAAAGTTTTATAGAAAACGTTGGTGAAAAAATTAGAATTGAAGAAGCAATTTACGGAAACGTCCTGGTGTCAGTTACCGAAGCTGTAAACAATGCAATTGTACACGGTAACAAGGAAGACAAAAGCAAAAAGGTTAAGCTGCTTTTGAAAAAAAACAAAAAAAGTGTTCGTTTTGTTGTGAAGGATGAAGGTCAAGGGTTTGACTTTAATAACCTTCCCGACCCAACAAACCCCAAAAACCTAGAAAAAGTAAAAGGAAGGGGTATTTTCTTAATAAAGAGCTTATCAGACAAAACAACCTTTAAGCAAGGGGGCGCAACTATTGAGATGCTCTTTAAACTCTAAGATGTACCTAACAAACTTTTTCTCTGAAGATAAAAAATTTAATCTACCCCAAAAAAACAAAGTTCGGAGTCTAATAAAAAAAGTTTGTCAAAGCGAAAAAAAGAAACTAGGCTTTATAAATTGTGTTTTTTGCTCCGACGAGTACTTGCTAGAAATTAACAAAAAATACCTAAAGCATGATACTTTTACAGATATTATAACTTTTGATTACGCAGAACAAACAAATAATATTGAGGGGGATCTTTATGTTAGTTTGGACAGAATCAACGAAAACGCTCAAAAGTATAAGGTGGATAAAAACGAGGAGCTTCTACGGATAATTATTCACGGACTACTACACTTAATCGGTTATAGCGATAAGTCTAAAAAAGAAAAGCTGATGATGTCTGAAAAAGAAAATAAATATCTTTCTTTGTATAAAAAAATTTAACGTTCCACGTGGAACACTCAAAATATGTTTGCAAAATATGATGTAATTGTTGTTGGTGCGGGTCATGCTGGCTGTGAGGCTGCGGCTGCAGCCGCAAATATGGGCTCCAAAGTGCTCTTAGCCACAATGAATATGGGAACAATAGCGCAAATGTCATGCAACCCCGCGATTGGGGGTGTGGCTAAGGGACAAATAGTTAGAGAAATAGACGCTTTAGGTGGAATGACCGGCCTTGTAACAGACGAAAGCGCTGTCCAGTTTAGAATGTTAAACCTATCAAAAGGACCTGCAATGTGGTCTCCAAGAGCACAAAACGACAGGATGGTTTTTGCTGAAAAATGGCGTTTAATTCTTGAAAGAAATAAAAATGTTGATTTTTGGCAAGAAATGATTGTTAATATTATTGTAGAAAAAAACAAGGTTGTTGGTGTTAAAACATCATTAGGGTTAGAGATTAGATCAAAAGCTGTTGTTCTAACAAACGGAACGTTTTTAAATGGTATTATCCACGTTGGGGAAAAAAACTTCGGAGGAGGAAGAACCGGAGAGAGAGCGTCAAAGGGCATAACAGAGCAGTTAGAAGGATTAGGTTTTGTTTCCGGAAGAATGAAAACGGGGACACCACCTAGGTTGGACGGGAGAACAATAAACTATAGTAAGATGGAGGAACAAAAAGGAGACAAACGTCCTGGAACGTTTTCTTTTTTAACAAAAAAACAACTAAAAAAACAGCTTTCGTGCCACATTACATATACAAACCCCAAAACACACTCGGTCTTGGGTGATGGTTTTTCAAAGTCCCCCATGTTTAATGGTAGGATTAAGGGTGTTGGACCCAGGTATTGCCCATCTATAGAAGATAAAATCACAAGGTTTGCAAAAAGGGATAGACACCAAATCTTTGTAGAGCCAGAAGGTTGGAATACTGTTGAGGTTTATGTTAATGGGTTTTCAACATCATTACCAGAAGATGTACAACTTAAAGCTCTTAAAACAATAAAGGGTTTTGAGTCTGTAAAAATGTTCAGGCCTGGTTATGCTATTGAGTATGATTACTTTCCTCCAACTCAACTAGAGCACACCCTAGAGACAAAACCAATTAAAAACCTATACTTCGCTGGACAAATTAACGGAACTACGGGTTATGAAGAAGCGGCTTGTCAAGGTTTAATGGCTGGTATAAACGCTCACAACAAAATAAAGAAAAAAGAGCCTTTTGTTTTAACTAGATCTGATGCTTATATTGGTGTTTTGATTGACGACCTTATAAACAAAGGAACAGACGAGCCTTATAGAATGTTTACCTCAAGAGCCGAACACAGGATTCTTCTTAGGCAAGACAACGCTGATTTACGGTTGACAAAAATAGGTTATAACCTGGGGTTAGCAGCAAAAGAAAGATTAGACGCTGTAGAAAAAAAAGAAAAAGAAATTAAAAAGCTAGCTGGTGTTATTAAAAAAACAAAGATAGAACCAAAAAAAGCAAACCCCATCCTAAAAAAGCTAAAATCAGCTGAAATTAAAGAAAAAAGAAGTGTTGAGTTGTTGACAAAACGCCCTGGAGTGTCTCTGAAACACCTGATGGACAATAAAGAGTTTGATCAAGATGTTGTCGATCAGGTTGAGATTAACCTGAAATATGAGAGTTATATATTAAAAGAAAAAGAGGTTGTTGGTAAAATGAAAAGATTGGAAGAGAGCAGAATACCAGATCGTTTTAATTATAACAAACTGGTGTCCCTTTCCGCAGAAGGAAAAGAGAAGCTAAACAAAATTAAGCCAAAATCTATAGGTCAAGCCTCTAGAATTAGTGGTGTGTCTCCTTCTGATGTTTCTATTCTGATGGTCCATTTAAAAAAATAAAATGAGTTGTCTTGTTTGTGGTAATGGAGATTTAAGTTTTTTTTTAAAAACGAAAGATTATTCTTTTTCTGGTGACTCTTTTGAATTAAAAAAATGCAATTCTTGTGAAATTATTGTTACAGCACCTGTTCCGAATAACATAAACAAATACTACGACATTGAAAATTATGACTCTTTTCGTCAAAACCCATCGTTATTTGGTTTAGTTTATAAGTTTGTTCAAAAAATAAACAACTCTTACAAGTTAAGCTTATTAAAAAAGAACAAAACAACACTTGACTTCGGCGCGGG
>JAYNOQ010000003.1:0-46205 GCA_038113315.1 Flammeovirgaceae bacterium
TTTACATCTGTAGAAAACTCAATAATAGTAGGGCTATTAGCACCTGCTCTCCATAGTTCATTATAAGGAACTAAATCACCAAAAATAGTTCTTCCTTTTACTCCAGGAGAAGAATATTTTATTGATAAATTGGTCATTCCAACATTTTGAGAAACTGAGGCTTGAGGACTTGCAACAGGACTTAAATATTCTCTAGCTGTTTGAGCATTTAGAGAATAACTAAAGAATAATAGTATTAATAATTTATATGTACTTTTCATAATGTTATATTTTATTTAAATCAGATTTATTAACAAAAATAAATTATTTCCAAAGATTTGAGGGGTAAATATTATTTTCTATAAGGTTTTTTATTTTGTTTTTAACAATATTACTATCCTCCTTGTAGGTTACACCAAACCAATTCTCATCAGTAACATCAATATAAACATTTTCTTTACCTACAACCTCTGGTAATAAAAATTCTTTTTTAGGTTCATTAATATTTTTATTCAAAAAGATTTTAAATTCTTTGTTAAGCAAAGAAAAAATTGACTTTTGAAAACCAAATAAATTCATAGCTACTTTTGTCCCAATAGGGTGTTGAACTTTTCCTCCATTAAAATTTCCTTCTACTATATTTCCATTTCTTATTAAATCGTGAGTTTCCTCAATATTTATGAGTTTATTTCCTTCTATAATACAAACACCTCTGGATACTCCACCATTTTCAGATAATGTATTTTCAATAAGATAAGAGATAGTTGAAACCTTAATGTTATTTGATTCAATATGATTAAGAGTTTCATATGCTTTTTCAAATGCACCATATCCATAAAAATCATCAGCATTTATTGTAATAAATGATTCTTCAATCACATTTTCACAACAAAGAATTGCTTGTCCAGTGCCCCACGGTTTTTCTCTTTTTTCGGGAAGAAGATATTCGCCCAGGCCGTATATAGGATCTTGAATTACTATTTCAAGTGAAACATTATTTATGCTAGAAAATATTTTTTGATATTTTTCTTTAAAATATCCTTCTAATTTGGGTGAAGATAAAATTACAACTTTGTTGAATCCTGCCTTAATAGCATCGAATATTGAATAATCTAAGATAGATTCATTATTTGGACCGAAACTATCAACCTGTTTAAGGCCTCCATAACGACTTCCCATTCCGCCAGCCATTATGATAATAGATCTATTCATTAATTTATTTACTTAAAGTAAAATTACCTCTTATTTGACTATTCCACCCTCCGCCTTGAGTATAGAATTTTCCATTTAAAACATAAGGTTCCGATCGAAATCTTGATTCATGAAATTTAGTCCCCGGTCTCCACCTGATGTATGGCCATCTATTGCACTGATTGTTCCAGCTAGAACCACTATTTGGAACGCAGTCTGTGTATTCTCCACCATTAATCTCAAATTCTGTCTCCATAAATTCTACCCAACCATATTTATCAATTGTACCAGAAATTACAAAGGTTGTATTTGATTCTTCAAAAGCACTTATTCCTTGAAAAAAACAATCATTAGAAGAAATTATTGATAGTGTTATTTTATGAGTTGTTCCATTAGCTGATGAATTTGTGTAATCCGCTCTACCTTTCCATGTACCTATCATTTGCTTTGCTGCATCTTTACAGTCAATTGTGTCTTCTGGTTCATCACATCTCCAACTACTACTTGCTAAAAAAATAAAAAGAAAACTAATGAGTGATTTCATGTTGCAAAATTAATAATTATAAAAATTAATTTCAATCATTTCAACGTAGTTAGATGCTTATAGTTTTAGAAACTTGCCTTTTTATATTGAAACAATATAAATTATTATATTTAGGCAATTATGCAAATATCTTTTCTTGATTGGTTAATAATTTTTTCTTTTTTTGGAATATTTATTCTAATTGGTATTGTTACTTCTAAAAAATCCGGAGAAAGTTCAAAAGAGTTTTTTTTATCAGGTAGAAATATGCCTTGGTGGATGTTAGGTATTTCAATGGTAGCAACTACTTTTTCTGCAGATACTCCAAATTTAGTTACAAATATTGTTAGAGAAAATGGTGTTTCTGGAAATTGGGTGTGGTGGGCATTTCTTATAACTGGTATGATGACAGTTTTCTTTTATGCTAGGTTATGGAGGAGGTCTAAAGTACTAACTGATTTAGAATTTTATGAGTTAAGATATAGTGGAAAACCTGCTAAATACTTAAGAGCCTTTAGGGCTTTGTATTTAGGTGTTTTCTTTAATGTAATGATAATGGCTTCGGTATGTCTAGCTGGAATAAAAATAGGTGGTATTTTGTTAGGCCTTTCACCTTTTGAGTGTGTTTTTTATTCATCTTTAATTACTGTAATTTATAGTTCGTTGGGGGGTCTAAGGAGTGTAGTTATAACAGATTTAATTCAATTTATACTTGCTATGATCGGTTCTTTGTGGGCATGTGTATATATATTGAATCTTGACGCAGTAGGAGGATTAAATAATCTAATTAATAATCCTATATTGATAGATAAATTAAATTTTTTTCCTGATGTAAATGATAAAGAAACTTTTTTAACAATTTTAATATTACCACTTGCAGTTCAGTGGTGGGCAGTTTGGTATCCAGGTGCTGAGCCAGGTGGGGGAGGTTACATTGCACAGAGGATGTTATCTGCTAAAGATGAAAAAAGTGCTGTATATTCAACTCTTCTTTTTAATGTTGCTCATTATGCTCTCAGGCCATGGCCATGGATACTTATAGCTTTATCTTCTATTATTATTTATCCTTCATTATCAGATATATCAACTGCATTTCCATCAGTTGATAAATCAATTATTGGTAATGATATTGCATACCCTGCAATGTTATATTTATTGCCAAGTGGTTTATTAGGTTTAGTATTAGCATCACTTATTGCTGCTTTTATGAGTACAATCTCAAGTCATTTAAATTGGGGTGCTTCGTACATTTCCTTAGATTTCTATAAACGTTTTGTAAATAAAGAAGCATCAGAAAAGCAGATAGTACTTGTTGGAAGATTATCTACTATTATATTAATGTTTTTTGCTGGCTTTTTAGCTCTTAATTTATCAGATTCTCTAGGTGCTTTTCAAATTTTATTACAAATTGGAGCTGGTACAGGTTCTATATTCTTATTAAGATGGTTTTGGTGGAGAGTTAATGCATATAGTGAAATTACTGGTATGATAGTTTCATTTTTACTTGCAATCTATTTTCAATGGTTTCATTATGAGTTTACTGGAATATATTTGCTATCTCATGAAAAATTATTGTGGAGTGTATTTATTACTACATCTTCTTGGATAATTGTTACTTTATTAACAAACCCAACTGAAAATAAAACCTTAATGGTATTTTACAATAAAATAAAACCTTATGGTATTGGCTGGAATGGATTTCTTTTGAATAATAAAATTCAAATTAAACATAAAGATGAAGACTCTCCAATGAAAGATATATTGTTAATGATTTTAGGCATATTAACTGTTTATTTTGGACTATTTGGAACAGGATTATTAATTTATGGAAAACTCACATTAGGTACTTTGTTAATTATAATATCTTTCATATCTGCTTATACTACAAATTATATTATGTCAAATATAAATAAAAGCTAATATTATTTTGGATTGATCTTTAATCTCAAAATATTAGAAATTAAACCTTTTAATAAATTCTCCGTATATTAGTTAATGCTTTTTTTAGCATTTTAATAATATTATTAACCAAACAAAATAATATGAATACGTTAAATTTTATTTTAGGAGCGAGTTTACAGCCAGGTGATTTTACTGGTTTTACTTTCTTCATAGGATCTGTTTCTATGTTAGCTGCTACTGTGTTCTTTTTAGTACAACATGGTCAAGTTGACAAGAAATTCAAAGATTCAATGCTTGTTGCAGCTCTAATCACTGGTATTGCAGCTGTACATTATTATTACATGAGAGACCAGTGGGCTGAAGGTCTTGGTTCACCGACTGAACTAAGATACGTTGACTGGATCTTAACTGTACCTTTAATGGTAGTTGAGTTTGCTCTACTTACTGGTGTAGGTATGAGAAAACTATTCTGGGCATCAGTAGTAATGCTTGTTACTGGCTATTTTGGTGAGTCAGGTGTTACTGGAATGTTAGATGCTCAAACTTGGGGTGCTATTTCAGGAGCTGCATATTTCTATATGGCTTATGAAGTAGGATGTCTGTCAATTTTTGGTGGACCTTCTGGTGATGTAGGTAATGCTTTAGCAAGTGCCAAGGGTAAAATACCTGCTGCTGGTAGAATGTTACAGTGGTTTGTCTTAGTAGGATGGGCTATTTATCCATTAGGTTATATGATGGGAACTGACGGTTGGTATACTGGATTAGTTGCTGGTCTTCCTTTAGACATGGATATTGTATATAATATCGGTGATGCTATAAACAAAATTGGATTTGGTATGGCTGTATGGTCAGCTGCTAGAGACTAATTTTAATAGCTATTAAAAATTAAAAGGTGAGGTTTTCCTCACCTTTTTTTTTATATTTTCCTATGGTTTCAACCAATCAAAGTATAATTACTTCAAAAATCATTGGATTAATTTTTTCTTTATCACTGATTTTCTTTGACATAGGCGATTCTTATTCCAGTATTATCTTTATTTTGGTAATGCTTACTATTGGAATTCCTCATGGTTCAGTAGATCATATTATTGCTTTTTTAAATCCTGAGTCTAGGAGATTTAGTAGCAGATTTAGTTTCTTTTCTGTCTATTTAGCATTAATTGTTGTTAATATTCTTATATGGATATTTTCTCCTTTTTTAGGATTATTTGTTTTTCTACTGGTATCATGTTATCATTTTGGCGAGACTCAAGTTATAGGATATAACTCAACGGATAATAAACTTTTAAACTTTGTAATAGGAGCAAATATTTTATTATCCCTATTTCTAAATAATATATTTGAATTACAGACAATTCTTGTTGATTTCACTTTTTTTAGTTCTATAGACCTCTCATTTTTTGAAAAGATATTTTTTTTATTGATATCAGTTGCTGTACTAATGATGTCAGTTGTATATTTTGATATCAAAAGAAAAGTTCCGTTGTATGCGGAACTTTCCATACTTTATTTAATATTTTATCATACAGATATATTAACCTCATTCTCAATATTTTTTGGTTTTTCTCATTCTTTGCCAATGCTTTTAATGGAATATGAAGAAATGAAAGAAAAAAGTTTTTTCAGGTTTTATATTAAGACTCTGCCATTCACTTTACTTGCAGTTGTTTTTGGATTAGTTCTTTATTATTTCAATAATAATATTTTGACAACTGATAACTTAATTCTATTTGTTTTTATAATTATTTCGAGCCTTACTTTGCCCCATGTATTTATTATGAAAGATTTTGTAAACGATAAGTAGAAATGGATATTGATTATGCAATTTCTTTTTTATCAAATGAGTGGATTATAGCCAATTCTTTGTCATTATCATATCTTATTATTTGTTTAATAATTGGAAAATATTCTTCAAAAAACTTTGTGAAGAAATTTGCTATTGTTTTTGTCTACTTTTTTATAGTAATGTATATACTATTTCATTATTTTCATTTTATTGATGGGACATGGAGTTTAAATAAAAGACTTCCACTTCATCTATGTGGTATATCATCTCTAATTACTTGTGTCATTCTTTTTGTAGACAAAAAACAATTTCTATTTGAAATTCTATTTTATGCAGGAATTTTAGGAGGTATAAATGCATTATTGACACCTTTAATTGATAATTATACTGGTAAGAATTTTTTTTATTTTGAATACTTTTATAGTCATACCTCTATAATTATTCTTCCCTTATATATGTATTACTTTATGGATATGAGATTATCTAAATACTCTTGGTTAAAATCATTTATATTTATAAATGTACTCTTGATTATTATCATGCCAATAGATTTTATGATTGACGCTAATTATATGTATCTTAAATATCCTCCAGCTGTTGATCACCCATTTGTTTCTGGTGATTGGCCATACTATCTTGTTAATTTAGAATTTGTTGTATTTTTTCTCCTTTATTTCACTTATCATCTATTTAATTCACCTCTTTTGAGGAACAAATTAAAAAACTAAACGTTCTAATTCTATGCAGTTTGGTTTTTTAAAAGATAATGAACCTAGAGTTTCAATTACTCCCTCTACTTTAGATAAATTTATTTCACTTGGGCATAAAGTTTTTATAGAAAAAAATGCTGGCTTTCAATCAGGATTTTCTGATTCAGAATATAGTAATGCTACGTTTTATTCAAGAAAAGATTTAATTAATAATAGCGATATTATTTTATCTGTAAGCTCTTCCAGTCTTGGATCACTTAATGATTATAAAGGAAAAATTCTTGTCTCAAATTTTAGTGTCGATCCAAATAGAGAAAAATTAAAAAAGGAAATAGAAAAATATAAAATCACAGCATTTGATCTTTCAATGATTCCAAGAACTACGATTGCTCAGAGTATGGATATTTTATCTTCAATGGCAGGATTATCTGGATATAAAGCAATAATTAAGGCTGCTGAGTTATTACCTAAAATATTTCCAATGACTATAACTGCCGCAGGTAGTATAAAGCCAGTGAAAGTTGTTGTTTTAGGTGCAGGTGTTGCTGGATTACAAGCTATAGCTACGGCTAAAAGACTTGGTGCAATAGTAGAAGCATCTGATCCACGACAAGCTGCAAAAGAAGAAGTATTAAGTTTGGGAGCAAAATTTATAGAAGTGGAAGGGGCTGTAGAAGATAAATCTGCAGGTGGATATGCTGTAAAACAATCAAAAGAGTATTTATCAAAACAAAAAGAAGAAGTATCAAAAAGACTAGTAAAGGCAGATGTAGTGATAACTACTGCTCAAGTATTTGGTTCAAAGTCACCAGTATTAATTTCTAAAGCAATAGTAGAAAAAATGAATTCTGGTACAGTTATTGTCGATTTAGCCTCATCTACTGGTGGAAATTGCGAACTAACTCAAGACTCAAAAATAATTGACCACAATGGTATTAAGATCGTAGGTAATTCTTATCTATCAACTGAATTATCTCATGATGCAAGTAATCTTTTCTCTAATAATGTATTTAATTTCATTAACCACATTATAAAGGATAATGAGCTAATTGATGAAGATGATGATATTTTAAAAAGCTGTAAAATTTAATTATGAATGAGATATTAAACTTTTTAATTGAAAACGAGATATTGATATATCTTCTTCTATTTACTATTTTATTAGGTTTTGAGGTAATATCAAAGGTCCCTTCGGTTCTTCATACACCTCTGATGTCTGGTGCTAATGCAATTAGTGGAATTGTTATTTTAGGTGCTATAATTTTGATAAGAACTACTGAACCAGATAATTATATTACTCTTATTCTTGCTAGCGTAGCTTTATTTGTTGGATCAATCAATGTTTTTGGGGGCTTTTTTGTTACAAATAGAATGTTAGAAATGTTTAATAAAAAGAAAAAGAGTTAATGGAAAAGGTTTTATTTCTATTGTCTGCTTTTTTGTTAGTTTGGGGTTTGAGGCTCCAAAGCGATCCTGCTTCTGCAAGTAAGGGAAACAAGTTAGCTTCAGTAGGCATGTTATTAGCGATTTTCTCTGCTATAATTATGCCACTAGAAAATAGTAGTTCAAATTTAATTTGGGTTATTGTACCCTTATTTCTTTCATCTGTAATTGGATATTTTATTGCTCAAAAAATTAAAATGACATCGATGCCTCAGATGGTATCAATTTTTAATGGTTTAGGTGGATTAAGTGCTGTGTTATTATCATTTACTGAGATTTATAAATGGATAGCTCTTCCTGATTCCTATGATATTACTGTAGTAATAGTTCTTATTTCTAGTTTATTTATTGGTTCGGTTGCATTTACTGGAAGTTTACTTGCTTTTGCAAAACTTGATGGATACAGATGGTCAGAAAAACTAACCCTACCTTTTCAGCACATAGTCAATATAATTTTTCTTTCATTAATAGTTGGTTCTTCATATCTATTTGTAGCTAATCCTGATATTTCATATTTATATCTTATAATTATTCTTTCATTTATTTATGGAATATTTTTTGTTGCTCCGATTGGTGGAGCTGATATGCCTGTTGTTATTTCTTTATTAAATTCATTTACTGGAATAACTGCTGCTTTAACAGGTATCATTTTTGGAAATATTGTAATGTTACTAGGTGGAATTTTAGTGGGTGCTGCAGGAACTATATTAACTATATTAATGTGCAATGCAATGAATAGATCATTGCTTAATGTAATAATTGGAGGATTTTCCTCTAGTGGTTCCTCAAAAGAAAATAAAGAACAAGGAGATATTAATGAAATTTCTGACTCTGATTTCGCGGTTCAATTATTTTATTCAAATAAAGTTATAATTATACCTGGATATGGACTAGCTGTTGCTCAAGCTCAAAAGTTATGTAAGGAGATTCAAGAGACTTTAGAGGCAAATGATGTTGAAGTTAAGTATGCTATACATCCAGTTGCTGGAAGAATGCCCGGCCACATGAATGTATTATTAGCTGAGGCAGATGTTGATTATGCTAAATTAATAGAATTAGAACAAGCAAATGAAGAATTTAAATCTACAGATTTAGCTGTAATAATTGGAGCAAATGATGTTGTAAATCCTGATGCTATTGATGATTCTTCTAGCCCTTTATTTGGTATGCCTATTTTGAAAGTATGGGAGTCAACATCTACTGTAGTTTTGAAAAGAAGTATGTCTGCAGGATATGCTGGAGTTCAAAATCCACTATTTTTCAAAAAAAATAATAAGATGTATTTTGGTGATGCTAAAGAAAGTCTTCAAAGATTATCATCAGAGCTTAAAAATCTATAAAAAATTTTTTTTAAATTGAATTCATGACTAGGAGTTCAATATTTTTCATTTTCTTATTAATATCTTCTTGTAATCTTTCTCAAAATGAAAAACCTAATATTATTTTATTTTTTTATGATGACTTAGGATACGGTGAATTAGGTGTATATGGTCAAAAAATTATTGAAACAAAGAATATTGATAAATTAGCCAATAATGGTCTAAAGTTTACAAATTTTTATTCAGGATCTCCAGTATGTGCTCCATCAAGAAGCATCTTACTAACCGGTCTTCATGGTGGTCATACGAAAATTAGGGGTAATCACGAGTATGGAAGCAGGGGAGATGTATGGGATTATAATAAAATGTCTGAAGATCCAAATTTAGAGGGGCAGTATCCAATAGGTAAATCTGAATTAATTTTTCCTAAATTATTAAAGGGAGCAGGTTATATTAATGGAATGGTAGGTAAGTGGGGTTTAGGTCCTCCAAATTCTACCTCAATTCCTACAGAAATGGGTTTCAGTTATTTCTATGGATATAATTGCCAAAGGATGGCACATAATCTTTATCCTCCTCATCTATGGGAAAATGATAAAAGAGATTTTTTAGATAATAAGGTTGTGTCACCTAGGTTAAAACTTCAAGAAGGTCAAGATCCATATGATGAAAGTAATTATAAAGTATTTAATCAAAATGATTATGCACCTGACAAAATGCATGTTAAAGCACAAGAATTTATAGAAAATAATTACGATAATCCTTTCTTTCTTTATTACGCAAGCCCAATTCCACATGCACCTTTACAAGCGCCTCAGTATTTAGTAGATAAGTATAGAAATATAATTGGTGAAGAGGATCCATATTTAGGTGATAAGGGTTATTTTCCAACTAGATATCCAAGAGCGACTTATGCTGCAATGATAGAATATATTGATATTCAGGTAGGTGAGATAGTTGATCAGTTAAAAAGATTAAATATTTATGATAACACTATCATTTTAATTACCAGTGATAATGGTCCTACATATGCTGGAGGGGTTGATTTTGAATATTTTAATAGTACTGGCTTATTTCAAAATGATCCTAAGAGAATGAAGGGTTATACTTATGAGGGTGGAGTAAGAGTACCTTTTATTGTTTCTTGGCCTAATAAAATTAAAAATAAAAGAGTAATAGATGAAGTGTCAATTTCATATGATATTTTTCCCACTATAAGTGAATTATCTGGTGTAGATGAATTATTTACTTATTCAACAGATGGAGTTAGTTTGATTGATATTTTTACAGATAAAAAAAAATCTTTAGAAAGAGATTATATCTATTGGGAATTCCCATCTTACGGAGGACAGCAAGCAGCTAGAATGGGTGATTATAAAGCAATTTTAAAAGATATTAAGAAGGGAAATAGAAAAATAGAATTATTTGATCTTTCCTTAGATTTAAAAGAACAAAATGATATATCATCTGAATATCCTGAAGTAGTCAGGAACTTTGAAAATATTTTTAAAAAGGAACATATTAAATCTGAAATAAAAAGATTTGAAATGGGCTATATTGATGAAAAAAAACCTTTGAAAAATGAATAAAATAAATAGAAGAAATTTTATAAAAAAAACATCTTTATCTGGAGCTGCAATTGCAACTGCATCTGCTTTATCTTCATCTAAGTACAAAGAGAGAGATAAATTATCTGAGTATATGGGTGATTTTTCAGCTCCAAAATTAGATAAGGTTAGACTCGCCTTTATAGGTGTTGGTGCAAGAGGTACTGGTCATGCTAAACAGTTAGCCACAATAAAGGGAACTGAGGTTGTAGCAATATGTGATTTATACAAGGATTTAGCAGAAAGATCTAAAAGATTATGTTTAGAAGCCGATAATCAAAGGCATAAGAATTTAAAGTTATATCATAGTAATGAAAATGATTGGATAAAGATGATAGAAGATACAAGACCTGATGCTGTATTTATTTCTACAAATTGGGATAATCATGCTCCTATGGTTATAAAGGCTATGGAATTAGGATCCCATGCTTTTGTAGAGGTCCCTATGGCAACTAATTTAAAAGATCTATGGGAAATTATAGATACATCTGAAAAAACAAGAAAGCACTGTATGATGATGGAAAATGTTAATTATGGACGTGATGAGCTTATGTTTTTAAATATGTGTAGGAAGGGGTATATAGGTGAATTTCTTCATGCTGAAGCTGCTTATATTCATGAGCTTAGATTTCAGATGGAGGAGCAAGAAAGAGGAACAGGTTCTTGGAGGACTCATCACTATGCTAAAAGTAAAGGAAACCTATATCCAACTCATGGTCTAGGTCCAGTTGCTCAGTATATGAATTTAGCTAGAGGGGATGATAATTTTAAATCATTGGTATCTTATTCAACTCCTTCACTAGGAAGAAAATTATATGCTGAAAAAAACTATTCCTTAGATCATAAATGGAATAAACTAGAATATAATAATGGTGATTTAAACACTTCTATTATTAAGACTTCAATAGGAAGAACAATAATGGTACAATGGGATGAAACAAGTCCAAGACCTTATTCAAGACACAATCTTATACAAGGTACAAAAGGTATATTAGCTGGATTTCCAACAAGGGTTGCCATGGATGGAGGTGTGGAAGGTATAACAAAAAATCATCATTCTTGGGCTCAAGGTGAAGACTTAGAAAAACTTTATGAAAAATATGATCACCCACTTTATAAAAGGGTAGGTGAAGAAGCTAGGAGAATGGGAGGACACGGAGGAATGGATTTTATAATGAGATTCCGAATCATTGAATGTCTAAGAAAAGGGACTCCTCTAGATCAGAACGTTTATGAAGGATGTTTTTGGAGTGCAGTCACACCATTAAGTGCAGATTCTATACTTAATGATGGAGCACCTCAAAAATTTCCAGACTTTACCAGAGGTAACTGGAAATCAACAAATCAACTTGATATTATATCTTAATTGTTTGCTCCAATAATTAGTGGAGCACTCATTTTATCTAGTTCAATTTTCAAATTTGGTAAATTACCAGAAATAGCGTCAAGTTCAACATATAACTTATCAAGCATACTGTTTGCAATATTTAAACTTTGCTTGTGTTGACCAGTAGGACCGTATGTTGATGTTAATCCTCTATATGCATTTCCTATGTAGCTACTTACAGTAGGATCATTTTTAACCCCTACTTCAGATTTAGCTGAGTTTCCATATACTTTCTTTGATAATTGGTTTAGTTGTTCTTCAATATCAAATAATCTTTTACTTAACTCATTATTAACACTTTTAGATCTGCTCAATGAAATCCTCATTGCTTTTATCATATTCATAGTTTCGTTCATGTTATCTGAGAGTGCCGATTGTCTATTTTGTACTGAAATTAAATTTTCAGCATGAGTGTTGTATTCCTCGTAACTCATACCTTGTAATGTACCTCTTTCTAAGTCAACAACATTAAAAGTTATAGGGTCATCTAACTCAATAGATACTCCTTCATCTTCCTTAACTAGAGTTGCAGTATAAGATCCAGGAGATGCTAATTGTCCAGAATTATACCATCCTCTTCCTCCACGACCACTTCTTGGAAGTCTATCTGGATTGATTGCAGTAGCACTTGAATGTCTTAAATTCCAAGCAACTCTGTTCAAACCTTTAGATTTTGGAGCAGAAATTTTATTGATAATATTTCCATTTAAATCTTTAACTACGACATATATCTTAGTTGTTTCTTCTCTACCTTCCTTCTCTATTGCATCCCAATCAATTCCAGGAATTTGTTGACCTTTTTTAATCATTTCCTTTTCTATCTTTTTTCTTTCAGATTTCATAGAAGGATATGACTTTGATAGATGATAAGTGAATACAGCACCAAAATCAGGATTTTGAGCGAAATAATAGTCACCGCCTGTATTTCCAATAGTACTTTTTGGGAGATACCACAATGCATCTCTAGTGTTAAATAGTTTTCCCTCTTTTGATAAATTATCAGAAGTCATCTCTCTTAATGCAGAATAATCATCTAGCACGAAGAAGCCTCTACCAAAAGATGCTCCAACAAGGTCATTTTCTCTTTTTTGTATTGTAATATCTCTAAAAGAAATTGTAGGTGCTCCTGGAACTTTATTCCAGCTCTTACCACCGTTTATGGTAACATATATAGCTGTTTCAGTTGCGCAGAACATTAAGTCTTTAGCAATATGATCTTGAACTAATCTCCAAACAAGGTTTCTCTTTGGAAGGTTACTAGAAATTGAAGTCCATGTTTCACCAAGGTCTGTACTTTTAAATAAGTAAGGATTGAAATCACCTTCTTTATGATTATCAAGTGATACGTAAACTGTGTTTGCATCAAAATTATCAGCTTTGATATCATTGATAAAAGTTCTTGCTGGAAGTCCTAGTTTTGTTACAGGAATTTTTTTCCATGATTCGCCACCATTAGTTGTAACCTGAATTATTCCATCATCAGTTCCAGCATAGATAACACCTTCTCTAACTGGAGATTCAGATATCGATGTTATAGTATTATAATTAGACATAGCCTTTACATCCCAAGAATTATCCCATCCATGTCTTCTCCCCATAATAGGAAGATCTAACCTCTCTTCATTTCTAGTCAAGTCACCAGAAATTGGTTCCCAGCTGTCTCCTCTATCTTCTGACTTCCATACTCTCTGAGAAGCAAAGAAAAGCCTTTCTGGCTTATGAGGGCTAACTAAAATAGGGGAATCCCAATTCCATCTCTCATATTTTTCTCCTTCTCTGGGTTGAGGCTGAATTAGAACTGCTTCGCCAGTTTTAAGATCAACTCTATGAAGTACACCTTGTTGGAATTCTCCATAAACAATATCATTATAAACTGGATCAGTAGCTGTCTGATGTCCATCAGCACCTAAAATTTTGTACCAGTGTGCATTTCTTATTCCTTGTCTTTCATCGGTTCTAACTGGTCCACCAGCAGAACCATTGTCTTGAGTTCCACCAAAAATATGATAGAATGGATAAGCATTGTTTACTGCTACTTTATAAAACTGAGTAATTGGAAGATTTTTGTGATATTTCCATGTTTCAGCTAAATCAAAGGATTCATAAATACCTGCATCCGTTCCAACTAGAAGATAATTTGGATCATTTTCTCTAAATGCAATAGAGTGATTATCTGAGTGCTTATCTCTTTCCCTTAACTGGACAAAAGTTTTTCCACCATCTTCAGACGTTAAAATTCTAACATTCATTAGGTATAGTCTGTCAAATTTATGAGGACTAGCATACAGTTCTTGATAGTAATGAGGTCCTGTTGCACCAGATACTGTGTTAGACATTTTTTTCCAAGATGAACCTCTATCAATAGATCTGTAAACAGCACCTTTTGTTCTCTCTAGTTCTATAGCAGCATAAATGACATCTGGCTTTTGAGGTGAAATTGCAATACCGATTTTACCTTTATTAGATCCCGGTAAACCTGATTTAAGTTCTGTCCAGGTTTCACCGCCGTCTTCAGATCTATGTAGTCCAGATTCTGGACCACCACCCATTAATGCAGCTACAGTTCTGTGTCTTTGCCATGTAGCGGCATATAATCTATCAGGATTTCTTGGATCAATTAAAATATCAGTAACACCTGTCCATTCTCCACCTCCCAATACTTTTTTCCAGTTTTTCCCACCGTCAGTAGTTTTGTATAGTCCTCTTTCTCCACCTGAACTCCATAGTGGTCCCTGAGAAGCTACCCAAACTATATTAGAATTATTTGGATGAACAATAATTTTAGAGATATGTTCTGATTTTCTTAAACCCATATTTTTCCATGTTTTACCACCATTATCACTCATGAATACACCATCACCGTATGCTACGTGTCTACCACCAACATTTTCACCTGTTCCTAGCCATATTATAGATGGATCATTAGGGTCTATCGTTACACAACCTGTTGAATATGTCGATTCATTATCAAAAATTGGTGTATATGTTGTTCCTGAATTTTCAGTTTTCCATACTCCACTTGATCCAGTGGCAACGTACCAGACATTATTATTTTCAGGATGAATTGCTATATCAGCAATTCTACCTGATAAAAAAGCAGGTCCAACATTTCTTAATTTTAGAGCAGATAGGGATAATTTACTTTCTTTTTGTTGTGTATTTGTTGATTGGTTATTTTTTCTTCTTTGAGAATTTACATCAAAGACAAAAAATGTTATTAGTGTTAGTAGTATAATCTTTTTCATTATTTAATGGGTTTATTAGAAAAATTAGGGAAGATAATTTATGAATTTTTTTTTAATTAGTAAATAAAATTTGGAACATTAAATAAAAAATTTATAGTTTTATAATATATGGATTTAATAACTAACGAACAATTACTTACATTTTTTCAATTAATAATTGCATTATCTGTAATACGTGTATGGACTATGAACTTTAATAAACCCTCTCGTTGGAGAGGAGGTGGAGCAAATAGTATGAAAGAAGAATTTATTGCTTATGGCTTACCATCTTGGTTAATGTATTTAGTGGGAACACTAAAAGTAGCATTCTCTATTGGTTTAATAGCCGGATTATGGGTACCTGAAGTCGTTAAATTTTCAGCTTCTGGAATAGCAATTATGATGTTTTTTGCTATTGTTATGCACGTGAAGATTAAAGACCCTATATCTAAGTCAATTCCTGCAATAACGTTTTTAATACTTTCTGTTTTAATTATTTTCATTGAAAGATAAGATATTACTATTATTTTCTTTGGTATTGATGTCTTGTAATAAAGAAAAAGATGTTACCTTATCTTTAAATTCCTTTCCAAAAAACTCATCTGAATCTTTTCTTTTATCTACAAATGATAATTTATTTATATCGTGGACTGAACAAGTTGCTGACTCAAATTTCCTATACATAAGTAAACTTGAAGATAATTCTTGGTCTGATAAAAGTATAATCAAAAAGGGAAAAGATTGGTTTGTTAACTGGGCTGATTTTCCATCTATTTCATACAATGAAATTTCAAATTCTTTATTTTCATTCCATCTTCAAAAAAGCTCTGAAGAAACTTTTTCATATGATGTAAACTATCACATCAATCAAGGATCTAGTTGGAAAGATATGCAGAAAATTCACGATGATAACACATTTTCAGAGCATGGTTTTGTTTCATCAATTCCTTACAAAGATGGTTTTATGGTAAGTTGGCTTGATGGAAGAAATACGTATGGGAAGGGCCATGATGGTCATGCTAAGGGGGCAATGACAATAAGATCAGCTATACTTGATAATACTGGAAAAATTATTAATGAATCTTTAATCGATGGTATGGTCTGTGACTGTTGTCAAACTTCTATGGCTATTTCAAATGATATTCCTATTATTGTTTATCGTGATAGATCTAAAGATGAAATAAGAGACATTTACTATTCAAGGTATATTGATTCTAACTGGACTGATCCAAAACCTATTCATGATGACGGATGGGAGATAAATGGTTGTCCTGTAAACGGACCAAATATAGATTCTAATGAAGAAAATGTTGTAGTGTCCTGGTTTTCTGCATCAAACGGAAGACCAAAAGTTAACCTTAAGTTTTCAAGAGATAATGGTAGAACTTTTGGTGATAAAATTTTAGTAGATAATATAGAAAATTCTCCTATTGGAAGAGTTGATGTTGAGTTTATTAGCTCAGACGAAGTAATTATTAGCTGGTTATCAACTGTTGAAGGAAAAGGTAAACTATTAATGAGAAAAATAGGAGTTAATGGTAGTATTGGAGAAATTAAAGTTATTGATGAGGTTTCAACTGAGAGGTCAACTGGATTTCCACAAATAGAAAAATTTAATGATAACATTTATATATCATGGACTGATAATACTCAACTAAATAAAAATGTAAGGGTGACTACATTACCAATATCAATTCTTTAGTTATTTAGTATTATATTATCTATGTAATACTTTCCTTCGCTAAATTTTAATTCAATGATTTTAGTATTTTCTTCTAGGTTTATATTTAAAGTTGAAAAATTGATATCATTTCTTTTTTTGAATCTCTCCTCAGTTAGAAAATTAAACTTAAAATTATTTAGATCAATTTTAGTATTAAAAAGCTCAACTTTCGAAGAAGATAAATACTCATTTTTTTCATTATAAAATTTTATAGTAAGATTAGATGCGTCATTTTCATTAGATAAGTCGATTGCAAATGATTTATTTTCTTTAATATCATCAATGTAAATTTTAAATGAACTAGAATCTGATAGTTCTAGTTTAAGAGCTGAATTTTGTTGGTCCTTACCACCCCTGAATTTTAGTTTTTCAAGTTTTATTTCATTCAAATTATTAATTTCTAAATTAGCACCATCGCCATTCAACATATCATCTTCTTCAAAATCAAATAGAATTTTAGAATCTCCAATTGCAGAGCTTGAAATCACTTTATAAAATTGACTATCATTAATTGGATAATTAATGGATTTTTTTAATGTTTTTAATGATGTCTTATTTTTATTAAATGTATACTGTATAAAATTTACTAGATAAAACTTCAAAATTTTCCTTTGAAGCCATCCAGGAATTATTTTTGAGTGATTAACAAGTAATTTTCCAGGAAAACCAAAATCATGCTGACCCCACGAGGTATTGAACTGAGAGTGATTAGCTCCCTCAATTAAAATACCAACATTTACTAGGGGGGACTCATTCTCTAGTCTATTTGCTTGTCTAATACCAAAAAAACTTTCTTCGTCACTATCCATGCTACCTTGAACAGTTAAATAATTAACATTTTTTAAGTCATAATTTCTAAAGTATCGATAATCTGTAGGCGCTAGGGTAACTATTCCTTTTATATTAAAATTATAGTCAAATTTTACTTTGCCATTATCTGGAAACGTTTCTAGATCATTAAACTTTGTTGCTAAATTAACTGCTTCACCGCCTCTAGAATGACCCATCACAATAATATTATCAAAATCTATTTTATTATAAAGACTTGAGGTTGAGTCATTATTTAATTTTTTAAGATATTTTAAATTTTCTAAAAAATGCCAAGCTCTGGTAGTCATCTCGCTTCCTCTGAAGTCTCCTGCCCATGAACCATTTAGAAAATTCTGATCAAGAGAATTAAATATATACCCATGTGATGATAAAAATTCACCAAGGTAATTATATCCATCATCAGAAAATTCTTGCATGGAATGATTGCCATGAATTATTGAAATGATAGGATACTTCCCTTCTTTTTTTGGAATCCATATTCTTCCATTTAAGGGTAAATTTTCTTTACTGAAGCTCCAATAATTTTCTCTCCATTTTATTTTTGACTGATTCCACTTTACATCAAGTATATCTGATGCATCAATGTAATAAGAAATTATATCTGGATCTTGGTATTCTTTTCTATGATTATCTTCACCTGGTGAGTAAGTAAAATAAGAATACTCTTCATTTCCTTTTTGCACATCAAAGAGATTATTGGAGTCTATAATATGAAGCTGTTTCTCAGAAAAAAAGAAATATAATAATCCAAACAAGATGACTAGAAATACAAAAGACTTGAAGACTGATCTTTTAAGAATAAAATAAATTGATAGAATTAAAATTAGAAGGCAGGGTAGATATATATAGCTTGGAAAGTAAGAAAAAATGGTTGATTTAATAAATATTATTACAACTATAGAACTTAAATAGATTGGATTATAAGAAATAAGATCTAAAATTTTATATGCTAAAAAATAAATCCCGAATAGAATTAATAATACTAAAAGAAAAGAATAATTTCCAAAATTTAGAGCTCCTGTGTTAATACTAGAATAAAAAATTAAAATGATAGTCGTTAAAAAAAAAGACTTTTGAGTGTTATCTAAATTTTTATAAAATATCATATTAAACTATTATAAATTTCTAATGATAACTTAGCAAGCATATCAGCACCTTTAATATCATCTTCTAAATTTTTTGAGAGAAGAACTAAGACATACTTTTGATTATTACTTGTATAAATAATTCCAGAATCATGCCTTACTCCATCAATCCACCCGTCTTTATGCGCTACTTTAACTGATTTAGGAAGATATTTTGGAATGATATCATCATATTTTTGATTTTTTAAAATATCTACCATTTCCTCGGATTTTTCAAGACTAATAATTTCACCTCTAGCTAATTTCTCATAAATAAAAAGAAGATCTAAAGCAGTAGTAGTATTGTTCATGCCCTTATCAAATGCCTTAATGTCTTCCACACCTCTAAGAACATTAATATTTTTTGCTCCTAAAGATCTCATGGTATTATTTATCTCTTTAGAACCTATATAATCAATGACTAGATTAGTAGCAAAATTGCTACTGATAGTAATCATATCATATACTAGTTCTCTTAGAGTCAGATAACTCCCTATTTTCTCGTAGCTTTTTTTGTCACTGTCATCAAAAGAAGAAAGTTTAAAAACAGTCCCGTCATAAATGCTTCTAAATTCATTTTTAATAAGAATAGAGTCATCTAATGAAATGACTCCCTCAGTATCTTTTTTATATACTTCTATCATGACAGGGGTTTTCATGGTGCTTGCAGCATGAAATTCTTCATTTTCATTTATTAGTATAGTTTCCCCAGTATTGAGATTTTTATAAGCTACTGCAAATTCACCCTTTTCAGAGTTAATTAACCTAACTATTCTTTCCTCTAGGCTATCATAATGTTTAGTTTGATTACAAGAAAAAATAAAAAGTAAAATAAATAGAGTTAGGAAAATGTTTTTCATAGTGTTATTAAATACAATATAATTATTTTTAAAAATCAAATTTGAAATTAAATTTAAATTATGAGATACACTCTTATTTTATTACTTCTTTCTTTTTCAATTAAGGCTCAAAAGTCTTACTTCCCTGGTAAAATATGGATAGAGAAATCACCTGAGTCACAAGGTTTAGATTCAAAAAAAATTTTAAATGCAATTGAATTTGCTAAGAAAAATGAAAATTCGGTAGATAAAGATTTAAGAATTTCTATTCTTAAATCCTTTGGTCATGAGCCAGAATACAGAATCAAAGGACCAACAAAAAAAAGGGGAGAAACAAACGGTCTAATTATTAAGAATGGATATATAATAGGGAAGTGGGGAGATACAAAAAGAGTTGATATGACTTTTAGCGTTACAAAAAGCTACTTATCTACAGTAGCAGGAATTGCATACGATAGAAAATTAATTTCTTTAGATGATAATTTAAAAGATTACATATGGGACGGAAAGTTTGACGATCCTCATAATAGTCTGATAACTTGGCACCATCTTCTGAATCAATCTTCTCAGTGGTCAGGTGAACTTTTTGGTACATACGATTGGGCAGATAGACCACCAAGAGGACTTTCTCTTGAGGAAATTAAGAAGCAGAAAATTTTATCTCCAGGTAAGGCATACAAGTACAATGATGTTAGAGTGAACTTACTCTCTTACTCACTTCTTAATGTATTTAGAAAACCTTTACCAGTTGTCTTAAAAGAAAATATTATGGATCCAATTGATGCTTCTCCTACTTGGAGATGGTTCGGTTATGATAACTCAATGGTAATAGTAGATGGCATAAATGTACAGTCAGTAAGTGGTGGTGGTCACTTTGGTGGTGGTATATTTATTAATTCTGAGGACCACGCCAGGTTTGGATTACTTTTTTTACGAGATGGGGTATGGGGTGGTGAAAGACTTTTATCATCTGAATGGATTGAAAAAATAAGAGTTCCATCTAAAAATAATCCTTCTTATGGATACATGTGGTGGCTTAACCGTGGAAATCGTAAATGGGATGGATTACCAGAAAACATATACTATGGATCTGGATTTGGCGGAAATTACGTCATAGTAATTCCAGATAATGATTTAGTTATTGTAGCTAGATGGCTTGATTCATCTAAGATTGGAGAGTTTGTGAGAAAAGTTGTTGAATCTGTTAATTGATTTTAATGTTCAAAAAAAAAGTAATAAAAATTATATCAAATTCACTAAATGAAAAGATAAAAATTCTTGAAAAGGAGTTGAAACAAATTAATTATGAAAAAAACAATCTGACTAAAAGCAGCGCGGGAGATAAATACGAGACTTCAAGATCTTCAATGCAAATAGAGTATGATAAATTAAATTCTAACTTACAAAATTTAAAAATTAATCTAAATAAAATTAATTTGATAGACTCATATAAGAAGTATAAAAAAGTTGCATACGGAGCTTTAGTGAAAACAAAATCATCATACTATTTAATTAGTGTAGGCTTGGGAAAATTTATAATTGAAGGTAAAAATATTTTTATAATTTCTTTATCATCCCCAGTAGGTAAAAGTTTATTTGATAAGAAAAAAGAAGAATCAATTATTATCAACGATATTGAAGATGAAATAATTGAAATCTTTTAAATTTAATTATGAAAAAATTAATTTTTTTATTTCTAATAACCTTAAGTTGTTCGACATCTAATAATAACAACGAAGGTCATGCTAATCATGCCATAAATGATAAAAATCAAAATAGTTTAAGTCCACATACTGTTGCCATGGCTATGGTTGGAGGTGCACATATACATATAGATTACTCTTCACCTAGTGTGAGGAATAGAATTATTTTTGGAGGGCTGCTTGCTTATGATGAGATTTGGCAATCTGGTGCTCATAATGCTACATGGATTGAAACAGATTATGATTTATTAGTTAATGGTAATAAATTAAAAAAGGGAAGATATGGTTTTTTTACTATACCAAGTAGAGGTGATTGGACTGTAATTTTTAATAAAAATTGGGAACAACATGGTAAAGATGAATATGATCAAAAAGATGATGTGTTAAGATTCAAAGTAAAACCGATAATCTTAAATGATATAGTGGAAAGTCTAAAATATGATGTTGATGAGATTGATGAAAATAATGGCTTAATATCATTGAGCTGGGAAAAATCAAAGATTACAATTCCTTTCGAGATAAAACGGTAAAAATCTTAATTTGAATATTTAAGTAGATATCGGTAGATTAGGAATATGAAAAAAATTTTACTCTTAATCGTATCAATTAATTACTCACTTTTCTCACAGGAATATAAAATTCCACCTGAAGTTATAAAGAATCTAGTTGAGGCAGATCCTCAACCAACTCTAAGTTTGAATAATAAAGGAACGTTAGGACTAATAATAAAAAGAGATGGTTATCAGTCGATTTCTGACTTAGCAAAAGATGAGTTAAGAATAGCAGGAACTAGACTCGATCCTGTTAGATATACCTCATCTAGAATGACATATTACAAATCCTTTTCACTTATCGATATAAAATCCGCAAATGAAATTGATGTAAATTATCCCGAAAATGGAAAATTCTCATATTTTACTTGGTCTCCTGACGAGAAAAAAATCGCATATACAAATACTACAGGTGATGGGGTAGAGCTTTGGGTTTTAGATATTGATTCAAGAAAATCTTCACGTTTATCTGATGTGCTGATAAATGATATAAATGTAAAACCATTCCAATGGTTTAATTCAAGTAATGATATTCTTATCAGCTTAAAGTGTAATAAAGAAAAACCTATTATAAGTAAAATACCTTCAGGACCAATTATTCAAGAGACTAATAATCAAAATGCACCCTCGAGGACATATCAAGACTTAATAAAAAATAAAAATGAAGAGATTTTATTTGAACATTTTTCATGCATCTCCCTAGTTAAGGTTTCTTTAGATTTAAAAGAGGTGTCTTTGATAAAAAAGGGAATGATTAAGGAATACGATCTATCTCCTGATAATAACTTTTTAATGACTAAAACTATAAATAAACCTTTTTCATATTTAGTTCCATATTATAGATTCCCATATTCTGTAGATGTGATTAATTTAGAGAGTGGCTCATCAACTTTAATAGCTGATATTCCTCTAGATGAGGTTAGACCTAAAGGTTTTGATGCGACAAGAAAAGGTGTTAGATCTGTATCATGGAGAAATGATATTGGAAGTGAACTTTACTGGGTTGAGGCAAATGATGAAGGAGATCCAAAAAATAATGTTACATATAGAGATATCATTTATACTTTATCAAATCCATTTAAAGGTGAAAAAAAGGAATTACACAAGACTAAACTTAGATTTAGAAATATAAGGTGGTCAGACACAGGTCATGCTTTAGTCTCAGAGAGATTTTGGAAAAACAGAAGTGAAATTACATCACTTATTAATACAAGATCTAGGACTTTAGAAAAAGTTTTATTTGACAGGAAGTATGATGATATATATTCAGATCCTGGCTCTCCAATTTTAACTAAAAATAATTTTGGTAGAAATATCTTTCAAATTAGAAAAAATTCAATTTTAATGATAGGACAAGGTGGATCTCCTGAAGGTTACAGACCATTTTTAAGCTCATTTAATACCAAGAGTCTTGATAGAAAAATAATATTCAGATCTGAAGCTCCTTATTACGAGAGACCAATTAAATTATATGCCCATAATGAAAAAATAATTATAACATCAAGAGAATCTATCAATGAAAACCCTAATTATTTTTTAAGAAATGTTCAATCAAACACTTTAAATCAAATTACTAACTTTACAAATCCCTATAAAAAATTAGAAGATCTTAAAAAAGAAGTAATTAATTATAAAAGGAAAGATGGAATTGATTTAAGTTCAATAGTTTATACTTTAAAATCTTATAATCCTGAAAATGAAGGCAGATTACCTGTTTTAATTTGGGCCTATCCAAGAGAATACACATCTAAAAAGGTAGCAAGTCAAGTTAGGAATTCACCGTATAGATTTACAAGAATTAGTTATGGTTCTCCAATTTTTTGGGCATTAAGAGGTTATGCAGTTATGGCTAGTACTGAAATGCCAATTGTTGGTTTTGATGGAGATCAGCCAAATGATTCCTTCAGGAAACAATTAGTTATGAATGCTGAGGCAGCTATTAATAAAATTGTAGATATGGGAATTGGAGATAGATACAGAGTTGGAGTAGGAGGTCATTCTTATGGTGCTTTTATGACGGCAAATTTATTGGCACATTCTGATTTATTTGCAGCTGGAATAGCTAGAAGTGGTGCTTATAATAGGACTTTAACTCCATTTGGTTTTCAAAGAGAGGAAAGAACATATTGGGAGGCACCGGAATTATATAATTATATGTCACCATTTATGCATGCAGATAAAGTAAATGAGCCAATATTATTAATTCATGGGGAAGAAGATAATAATTCGGGCACGTTTCCAATACAAAGTGTTAGATTTTATAATGCAATTAAAGGTCACGGTGGAACATCAAAGTTAGTGATGCTCCCTAAAGAAAGTCATGGTTATAGAGCTAAAGAATCAATTTTACATACATTGTATGAGATGGATTCATGGCTTGAGAAATTTGTTAAAAATAAAAATATAAAACCAGA
The DNA here is from genome assembly GCA_038113315.1 of Flammeovirgaceae bacterium. Classification (GTDB taxonomy): domain Bacteria; phylum Bacteroidota; class Bacteroidia; order Cytophagales; family MED-G16; genus MED-G16. The sequence continues at coordinate 24,257 of JAYNOQ010000003.1, forward strand.
AGATACTGATGTTAAAATAAACTAGATGTTTCTATTTTATTATGATTAAAAACATATTATTCATATTCTTTTTTGTTGTATTAAATTCTTGTTCTAAAAAAGAAAAATTACACATAAGTGAAACTCAATCTATGATTGATGATATGTTTGATCAATATTTTGAAGCTTTTAGTAATAAAGAATTTGAGAAAATTTTAGATAAATATTATGATATACCTTTCATAATTTATGATCAAAATAATACTATAATATTAAACAATAGAAATGAGTTGTTATCATTTTTAGAAAATGCATCTAATCAGTTAGGTAAAGAAAATTACGGTTATTCTAAAACAAATTTTTTTGAAGAATTCAGGGAAGATAATAATTTAATAATTCTTGAGATGAATTATACTAGATATAAAAAAGATGGATCTGTAATGGGAAATAAAGAAATGACAGCAACATATGTTTTGAGAAAAAGTGATGAAAATTATAAGGTTATCTCTTTAATACCACATTCTTCATTAATAAATAATAAATGATGATAAATAAATTTATTCTCTCTTTATTTATTGTTTCCTCTTTCTTTTCTTGTACCAATGATAATCCTCCTAATATCATAATTATAATTAGTGATGATCAGGGTTATGCTGATGTTGGATTCCATGGCAGTGAAGAAATTTTTACTCCCAATATTGATAGAATTGCTGAAAATGGTGTTGTTTTTCCACAAGGGTATGTATCCTTTGCAGTATGTTCTCCCAGTAGAGCAGGTTTAATTACTGGAAGATATCAAAATAGATTTGGGTATTCTAGAAATATATTACTAGCTCCTAAGGATTCCTTGATGGGACTCCCTTTATCAGAACAGACTATTCCTGATGTTCTTAATAAAGTAAATTATAGAACTAAGGCTATAGGTAAATGGCATTTAGGAGCTCATGAATCTTTAGTTCCTGAGAGTAGAGGTTTTGACGAATTTTATGGATTTTTAATAGGGGGTCATAGATATTTTCCTGAAGATTTAACTATCAATGATTTGACTGAAGCGGGAAGACAGATGGATGGTTATATCACTAAAATTTATGATAACGGTAAGAGAATTAATACTAAAAAATATTTAACTGAGGAATTATCTGATAATGCAGTAAAATTCATTGAAAATAATTCAGATAATCCTTTTTTCTTATATCTATCATATAATGCTCCACATACACCCTTGCAGGCTACTAAAAAAGATTTGGATAGAAATAAACATATAGATATTGAAAAAAGAAGAACTTATGCTGCTATGGTATCGTCAATGGATGATGGAATTGGTTTAATTTTAGATAAACTAGAAGAGAAAAATATATTAGATAATACTATAGTGGTTTTCTTTTCAGATAATGGAGGGGTAGAGTGGTATAATTTCTCAGATAATGGTGTTTTAAGAGGTATTAAGGGAGATTTTTTTGAAGGAGGTATTAGAGTTCCTTTCACAATGCAATGGCCAAATAAAATCAAAGCAGGTATAAAATATGATAAACCAATTATCGCATTAGACATTTTTGCTACTGCAGCAGCAGCAGCATCTGCAGAAAAGTATATTAAAAATGAAATAGATGGTGTAGATCTACTACCATATATAAATGGAGAAAAAAAAGGACTGCCTCATGAGTATTTATTTTGGCAGAATCCTGATAAAGATATTGATGTTATAAGAGATGAGAGATATAAATATATTAGAGTAAAAGAAGAAGAATTTATTTTTGATTTATTAAATGACATTAGTGAGGAGAATAATATTATTTCTACCTCACAAAATATTTATAATAGACTTAAATCTAAATTTAAAGAGTGGGAGAAAGATATGATAGATCCAGTATTTATGGATTTAAGAATGGGAAAAGAATATGATAAACTGAATCCAGATAGATGGTATAACTCTAATCAAGAAAAACAGTAACAGGCCAACCATCAAACTGTTTAGAATCTTCTAAACTAACATCTACAAATCGAGGCCAACATTCAAAAGTCACATTATTTTCTGTTTTATTAAATTTTATAATTCCATATCCTGCACCATTAGAATTACTATCAGGGTTTGCATATGCATGCATTGTGATTTTATTTTCAAATCCATCTTTATACCTTCCTGTCCATGGTAATAAATTATTACCATTTAAACCTTTTCTTTCATCTTCAGGCCACCACCATCTACTGTAATAATTATTAATTATTGCAGGAACTACAAATGCCCAAGGTCCATCTTCATATTCTTTTATTCCGTGATGAATAACTGTTGGAAGGTGCTGATCTCCAGCAATATGAACTGCATTTGCTTCTTTTATCAATTTCAATGCTTTATTTCTCCCTTTTTGAGGCCATCCATTTGAATCTAAATCTGCATGAAGTCTGTTTTCCTTATTTCCATGTAAATGAGCACCTCCACAAAATCCAGTTTGAGATAAAACTGCTTTCATCATAAAGTTTTCATTTTTCCCCCATTCCTCGAGAAATTTTAGTTGTCTTTCACCTAATAAAACAAGATTATCTAAATCAATTGAATTTGGATTATAATCTGGATTTCTGATATGGTCAGGTCTTGGACCTTGTTGAGGGATTTTTCCGTTTGGTCCAGATTTAAATTTTCTATCTTCTATAATTGCAAAATCAATACCTCCAAGTTGTAGATTAGTATAATATACACCTATTCCTTGATCTATAGGAGTGTTATCATATGGATCTGGCAAGTGATTGGTTTGAGCTCTTTCAACCATCTTCACATAATCTTTATCATAAAAATAGCCGCCGTCGTTTCCTGCTGGAGATGATGCTATTTTACCATTTTCACCCCATAAGTTTCCCTGGCCAATATCATGGTCATCTGGTATCGTGATACATGGTCTATCTCTGAATATTTCTCTGAACTGCATTCCAAATTTTAACCATGCAGCAGTATGCTCTTTATGATCATATGACTGATCACCTGCAAAAAATAAAATATCAGGATCTATATGGTTTATATTTTTAATATAGTTATCTCTGTCACCTCTATCTTTATTGCTATTACATGAAAAAGCAGCCATAGTTATTACTTCTTTATCTAATGGATTTTTTCTAATTAAGCCCTCATATTTAGCATCTTTTCCATGTAAAAGTCTATACCTTACGTCTTTAGAATCATCCCAATTATCAACTTTAAATGTTGTTGCCCAACCTATTTCATTTATATCTTTTCTTCCTATTTTAATCCAATTGTTACTTTTAAAAATTTCTAATACCACTTCTCTACTTTCATTAGGATATAGAGGAAAAAGTTGTGCTGTAAGTTTTAATACATTTTTTGAAACAGTATATATTCCAAAGGCTATAACCTCATCTCTCTCAACTTTTAAATTTATAATTGGATTGTTACCTCTATTCCACCAATCATTAGTTGATAATGTATCTAAATTAGAAAAAGGTGATTTTAAATATTTTCCTGAATCATTTTCGCAACTTAGATTTAAAGAAAAGAGAAAAATTATTATTAAATATTTTTTGAGCATAAATTCCAGATAATGTTATAAAAAAAAATAATTTATTTATTTTAAAAGAAAAAAAACTACACATATGAAAAAAATTATTCTTTTTATTTCTTTTTTAATTATAAGTTGTAACACTAATAATGAAAAAGAAAATCCAATTAAATTATTTCAGCAAGACCTTATAGATAAAGGATTAACTGGTTCTAATGTAGCTATGGTTTATCAAGATGGAGAAATAGTTTACAATGAAATTGTAAATTCAGGAGCAGTTGGAGATGCTGATATAGATGAAAATACAATTTTTGCGATACATTCAATGTCAAAGACTGTAACAACTGTTGCTATGATGATTTTATTAGAACAAAATTTGTATCAATTAGACGATGAACTATCAAAATACTTACCTGAATATTCAAATGTAAACTGTAAAGGGGCAGATGGAGTGTACCCATGTAAGAACAAAATTAAAGTAATTGATTTATTAACACATCGTTCCGGTTATACTTATTATGCAAGAAATGGTTCAAATTGGTTATTTAATCTTCATACTGATTTATATCCTGATTATATTAATACATCTAGATTTGATAATCTTGATAATTTTTCAAAAGCTGTTGCTAAGCAGCCCTTAGACTTTGAACCTGGCACAATGTATTCATATGGTCTAAATCAAGCAATTCTTGGGAGATTAATAGAAGTAATTTCTGGAAAAAGTTTTTATGAATTTCTAAAGGAAAATATTTTTGATAAACTAGGAATGAATGACACAAAATTTCATTTAACAGATGAGGACAGGTTAAGGTTTCAACCGTTAAGAGTGAATATTAAATTAAGAACACCTTTTAATCAAACTGATTATAATCTAGATGGTTATACTGCAGCATTAGACGGCTATTCCTATGATGAGAATAACAAAGCCCATTTTGGAGGAGAGGGACTAGTTTCTACTATGAGTGATTTTTCAAAATTTTGTGAGATGTTAGTCAATGGTGGTGTATACGGTAATGAAAGAATAATTACTGAAGAAAGTATTAAAATAATGACTGATAAGTATACTAATGGTTACCCTGATCCAAATGAGCCTAATGTTTTTCCAGATTATGCTGGTAACTATATTGGGTTCACATTTGTTGTTAATGAGAACCCTGAAGTTGATGGATCTGGATCAGGAAAAGGTACATACGGATGGTCAGGATATCATAATACTCACTTTTGGATTGATCCATTAAATAAAACTTATGGTTTATTTATGTCAAGAGCAATTGAGTTTGATTTTTCAATAAAGAAAAGATTTAAACAAGCATTTTATCTAAAATGAATTTAAGAATTACATTTATAAATTATATTGTTTTCTCTTTTATACTAATTGGTTTTGTTTGCTGTAACGGGAATTATAATGATGAGAAAAAATTTAATGATTTTGTAGAATCTTTTAATAGTAAGTCTGATAACCTTAGTTTTAATGTTAATAGGTTAAGTGAAGATGTAATTCTTCAAAAACTTTCTGAGACAAAGGATAAGTTAAAAACTTTAAGAAAAATTGATATTATAACACTAGATAAAGAAAGCCAAATAGATTATAAATTTCTTGAAAGTATACTTGTGGGTGAAGAAATTGAGAATGAGGAAATTCAATCTTGGAAAAAAGATCCACGAGATTACATGAATTTTAGACAGATTTCTACTACTATAAATGGTCCTAAAAATTGTGAGGAGAAGATTAATTACTTATTAAAATATTTACCTGTTGTAAAAAGTGATTTGAATTTAGGAGTTTCTCAGCTAGAAAGTTATGTTCCTAGATTTCAAGAGTTAGGCTTGTATATGGCTAAAAATTCGAATTCTATTTTCATTGATGAAATCAATGATCTATTCGTTTCATGTAATTCATCATCTCAAACTAACAAGAAAACTATTCTTAAACTTTCTTCTGAAATTATAGAAGCTCTCAATGTTTTTATAAATTTTTTAGAAATTGACCTTCCAAATAAACAAAAATCTTCATTTTCTATAGGAAAAGAAACATATAATAAAATGCTAAAAAATCAATTTCTTCTTGACTATACTGATGAGACATTATGGGAGTTTGGATGGAAAGAATTTAATAATACTCTTGATAAGATGGATGAATTAGCAAAAGATATCAATCCAGATAAGACAACTCAAGAGATATTAGTAGATATCAAAAATGAATATCCTCATCCTGATAGTATGATTCAAGCCCATCAGTATTGGGTAGATAAATCTGGAGAACATATTAAATCAAATAAACTAATTCCTATTCCATGGAAAGAGAGAGTAAATGTAGTGCCAAGAGAAGAATATCTTAGAAAGACGTCATATTATGGAAATTTTTCGAGATCAAGGGGATTAGATGATGAGGGATATTTTACATCAGAATGGAAAATTAACCCATTTGAACATCAGTGGGATCAAAAGACAAAGGATGAGTATTTGGTAGAACATGATTGGGGGGTGATTCTTGTTACTGCACCTCATGAAACTTATGCTGGTCACCATATCCAGGGATTATATCAGATGCATAATCCAAAAGAATTAAGAAGAAATAACGGTCTATCATTATTTAGTGAGGGATGGGGTCTTTATAATGAACAACTAATGTTAGAAACAGGTTTCTACCCAAATAAAAAAATTAAGTTAAGGCAGCTGCAATTAAGATTATGGAGAAATGCTAGGGTAATTTATGATGTTGGTATGCATACTGGTAAATTAAGCTATGAAGACGCTATTTCTCTTATGACAGATAAAGTTGGATTCCTAAGATGGGCTGCCCAACTTGAGATAGATTCATCATCTTCAAGACCAGGTTATTTCATTGGTTATTTTATGGGAATGATTGAAATATTAGAAATGAGAGAAGATTATAGGAAATTAAAAGGTGAGAATTATAGTATTTCTGATTTTCATGAGAAACTTTTAAAAATAGGTAATATGCCTCCATCCATCATGAGAGAAGCTCTATTTAATTAGAATTAGTTATGGACTATAGAAGAAAACTATTAATTTAGATTCCTAAAAGAATATTTAGAAGAACTCCAAAGCAAATAACAACTCAGTAGACTTATCTATAATATTGTATTTATTTATATTTATTGAAAAATTAAATTTTAAATCAAAATGAAAAAATATATTTTATCTTTTTTCCTTTTAAGTATTTTATCGTGTGTAAATAATACAAATCAGGAAAATTATACAAGGTTGACTAGAGGTAATGTTCAAATATTTGATGAGTCTGCAAAAATATTTGTCAATGAAGATTCAAGAATTGAATTACTTGCTGATTCTCTTTTTTTATCAGAGGGTCCTTTATGGATTGAAAGACTAAACTCTCTTCTTTTTACACAAGTTGCATCAAATAAAGTTTTTAAATGGAATGAAAATGATGGGTTATCAGTTTATTTAGACCCAAGTGGATATACCGGAATTGTACCTGCTGAACCAGATGGTTTAGTTGGATCAAATGGAATGGTTCTAAATTCAAATGGAGATTTAATACTAGCTCAACATGGCGATAGAAGGTTAGCAAAACTTATTGATTGGGATAACGAAACACCTGAATTTGAAACTTTAGCTGGTAGATATAATGATAAATTATTTAATAGTCCGAATGATTTAGTATATGCTGATAATGGTGATTTGTATTTTACAGATCCTCCATATGGTTTTGGTCTTGAAAAATTATTAACGAGTGAACTAAAAGAACAACCTGTCAATGGTGTTTATAAGTTAACAAAAACTGGAGAAGTAGTTCTTCTAGTTGAGGATATTTTATTGCCGAATGGTATAGCTATATCAAATGATAACAAAACTTTATATGTTAATAGCTCAGATGTGGAGTACCCTATAATTACAAAATTTGATATTACAGAAAATGGTTTAGAAAATAGAGAGGTATTTTTTGATGGTTCAGAATTGATCAAATCTTCAGAGGGATGGTTTGATGGATTAAAAGTACATTCTTCAGGAAATATATTTTCAACTGGTCCTGGAGGAGTTTTAATTCTTACTCCTGAAGGTAAACATCTGGCAACAATTGGAACAACAAGTAATGCTTTAAATTGTGCATTCGGTAATAATGAAGAATATTTATATATAACTGCTTTTGACTATTTAGCAAGAGTAAAGCTTAATTAAAAAACTATGAGAACAATTTTATTAATTACATATATTATTTTATTTGCATCCTGTGATAATGCAGGAGATAACAATACTTTTAACAGAAATTCTGAATTAGATAATATAACTTTTATTATAGATCTGAAAGTAAATGAAGACACAAATGAAGATCTAGATACTTTTATTCAAGAAATAACTGATAAGGTGCTAAATACTGAAGATTTTTGTTTGGAGTATGCGTATTATGTTTCTGAAGATAGAAAATCTGTCACTCTTTATGAAAAATATATAGATAGTAAGTCAGGAGTAATACATGGACAGAATTTTATGTCTGGTCCATTTTTTGATCGATTTTTCAATTTATTTACTCTTGAAAAATTCATAGTCACAGGTCCAGCTACCGATGAATTTAAAAAATTTACTGCTGAAAATGGATTTGTAATTGAGTACAGAGAGTCAGTTGATGGTTTTATTAGATAATATGATAATATGAAATTATTAGTCTTATTTATTTTCGTTTTATTTCCATTCAATTTAGCTCAATCCCAAGATAGATTTGAAAATTTAGATGTCTTTGAATTACAATATGCAAGAGATCCTCAAATTTCTCCAGATGGAAATTATATATTATATGTAAGGACCGAAATGGATATAATGAAAGATGGTAGATCTTCTAGTATTTGGATAATAAATGCTGATGGATCAAATCATCAAAAATTGACTTCCTCTTCTAGAAATGAAAGTAATCCAAGATGGAGTCCTGATGGTAAAAAAATATCTTTTATATCTAGTTCAGATGATGATAATGGCTCAGAAATTTTTATTTATTGGGTTGATTCTAAACAGTATTCCTCAATTTCTCAACTTAGTGGTTCTCCCAGATCTATTAAGTGGTCTAATAATGGAAAATATTTGGGATTTTCAATGTTTGTTCCAGAAAAAACTCTACAATTAGTTTCTCCTCCTAGAAAACCAAAAAATGCAAAATGGGCTGAAAAACCAAGAATAACTGAAAGATTAAAACATGAAGCTGATGGTTCAGGATATATGAGAGAAGGTTTTACTCATTTATTTTATATTTCTAGTGAGGGCGGGTCACCCAATAAAGTTACATCTGAAAAATATAATCATAGATCATTTGAGTGGAATGGTAATTCAAATGGATTTGTATTTTCATCTAATTATAAGGAAGATTGGGAATATGATTTTAGAAATTCAGAATTATATAGTATTAATCTCGATGGTAGTGGTTTAAAACAGCTTACTGATAGAATAGGTCCTGATTATGGAGCTGTTATATCTCCTGATGGAAATTTAATTGCATACCTTGGGTATGATGATAAAATTCAAACATATCAGACTACCAATTTATATCTAATGGATATCAATGGAGGGAATAAGAGAGAAATTAAAACTAATTTAGATAGAAGTATCGCTTCTTTAAAATGGTCAAAAGATGGTAAAAGTTTATTCTTTATGTACGATGATGAAGGAAATACTAATGTTGCATTAACGTCATTAAATGGTAAGACAAAAAGCCTAGTTGATAATGTTGGTGGTACAACAATTGGCAGACCATATGGTGGAGGATCTTATTCTATATCAAATAACAATAAAATAGTATTTACTTTAACATCTCCTTATCATCCATCAGATATAGCTACTTATGATGGTAAATCTATGAATAGGCTTACTAATTTAAATTATGATCTTTTGAATAAAAAAGATTTAGGTAAAGTAGAAGAGGTATGGTATAAATCTTCTGTTGACGGAAGGGATATCCAGGGCTGGATTGCAAAACCTCCTAAATTTGATTCGAATAAAAAATATCCATTGATAGTAGAAAATCATGGTGGTCCTATAAGTAATTATGGTGCGAGGTTTTCTCCTGAAATTCTTTTATATAGCTCAGCTGGATATGTAGTTTTTTATCCAAATCCAAGAGGAAGTACAAGCTATGGCGAAGAATTTGGTAATTTATTATATAAAAATTATCCTGGTGATGATTATAATGATGTTATGGATGGAGTAGATAAAATGATTGATTTGGGTTATGTAGATGAAGATAATTTATTTGTAACTGGAGGAAGTGCTGGTGGTATCATGACAGCATGGATTATTGGAAAAAATAATAGATTTAAAGCCTCAGCAGTCATAAAACCAGTAATGAACTGGATTTCAAAAACATTAGTTGCTGATAATTATTTTGGGTATGCTCATTCGAGATATGAAGGGCAGCCTTGGGAAAACTTTAACCATTATTGGAGTTTTTCACCTATATCACTAGTTGGTAATGTTGAAACACCTACAATGGTAATGGTTGGTTTAGATGACCTTAGAACACCGCCATCAGAGGCGAAACAATTATATCATGCTTTAAAATTAAGGAAAGTAGAAACAGTGTATGTTGAAATTCCTGGAGCATCTCATAATATATCAAACAGACCAAGTCAATTAATTACTAAGATTGATCATATCTTATTCTGGTTTAATAAGTATTTAGACAATTAAAATTCATAACTTTAATTAAAATATTTAAACCAGTATGACTACTAAAAAACTCTTAATTTCTCTGATTTTTATATTTTTTTCTAATCAGATTTATTCTCAATCAAACAATTTCTATTCTTCTTCAAATATTTCCTCTATGTTAGAAAAGTTAGATGTATTTGGTAAAGTCTTATATATAGCTGCTCATCCAGACGATGAAAATACAAGATTAATTGCTTATCTGGCAAATGAAAAAAAATATGAAACTGCTTATTTATCTGCAACAAGAGGAGGTGGAGGTCAAAACTTTTTAGGCACACACTTGAAAGATAATTTAGGTTTAATAAGAACCCAGGAGCTAATAGAAGCTAGGAAAATTGATGGTGGTAAACAATTCTTTTCTTCAGCTCTTGATTTTGGTTATTCAAAAGAACCAGTTGAAACACTTAATTTTTGGAATGAGGAAAAAATATTATCTGATTTTGTATGGATAATTAGAAAATTTAGACCTGATATAATTATTACAAGATTTAATCAAACACCATATATAACTCATGGACATCATACTGCATCTGCAATATTAGCTAATAAAGCTTTTAATCTTTCAGGTGATCCAGATGCATTCCCCGAACAATTAGATTATGTAAAAGTTTGGAAACCTCAAAGAATATTATGGAATACATCTATTAGATATTTTAATCTTGATGAAGAGGATATTGAAAAAATGTTAAAGATCGATGTTGGAGTATATAATAATAAAATTGGTAAGTCTTATAATGAAGTTGCATCAGAGAGTCGTTCTATGCACAAAAGTCAAGCTTTTGGTTCTTTAAGGAGGAGAGGAAGTGAAGTTGAACTAATTGACTATACACAAGGTAAAAGACCTGAAACAGATATAATGGATGGGGTTGATACTTCGTGGGATAGAGTGAAGCCAAATGACGCATTAAAAGCATATGTAAAACAAGCAAAAGATTCCTTTGATATAAATCATCCATATAAGATAATAGATTATTTAACTCTTGCTCATAGAGAATTGAATAGGGTTTTTGATAGAGATTGGAGAGTTATAAAGAAAAATGAAGTTAAAAATTTAATTAAGGCTACATCAGGATTGTTTTTTGAAGCTTTATCTAATGTCGAATTAGCTTCTCAAGGGGATGAAATAAAGATAAAGTTTGATGTTATAAATAGAAGTCCTTACCCAATCAAATTAGAAAAAATTCAATTAAATGAAATTGAAATAGATATAGATGATTCATTAGAATTTAATAAGTTATTAAGTGTAGACAAAGATTTTAAAATACCTTTAAATGCTGAAATTTCTGAAAAATATTGGTTAAAAAACACTCCCGAATTTGGAAGTTATAATATAGAAAATCAGACACTAGTTGGTGAACCAGATAATAAGCCAACTTTTGAGGCTAAATTTATTTTCAGAATTAATGGACAACAAATAACTTATAATTCTCCTGTAAAATATAAAATTAATAGTCCAATTAATGGAGATGAGTATAGACCATTCAATATTGGTAATCCTATTTATCTGAATCCAGTTAATAATCTTGAGTATTTTGTGAATACTAATAAAAAACAATTAGAAGTGGAAGTGATATCTGGTACAGATAACTTGAATGCAAGGGTATACTTAGATGTTACTGAAGACATTAAAGTTGAGCCAGAATTTTTTGATATAGATTTTAAAAATAAGGATGAAAGAAAAATATTAAGATTTGATGTTTCTTTATCTGGAACTAAAAATTCAATTAGTAATATTTCATACAAAGCTAAAATAGACGATAAAGTTTTCTCAAGAGGTAAACAAAAAATTATATACTCTCATATATCTCAACAAACTAGATTTCCAAAGTCAGATGTATCATTAATTAAATTTGATTTGAATATTAAAGCAAAAAATATTGCTTATTTAATGGGATCTGGTGATAAAATCCCTGAGTCTTTGTCTTTAGTTGGATATAATGTTGATATAATTGGAAAAAATGATTTAAATATTGAGAATTTAAAAAATTATGATGCTTTAATTGTTGGAGTTAGAGCATTTAACTCAGATAAGTCTTTAGTAGATATTAAACCTAATTTAATGAATTATATGAGTTCTGGGGGTAATGTTATTATTCAGTATAATACTTCTAGAAATCTAGATGTAAATAAATTTTCTCCTTATCCATTTGAATTATCTAGAAATAGAGTTTCTCAAGAAGACGCTCCAGTCAGAATAATTAATAAGAAACATCCTGCTTTGAATTATCCTAATAAAATAAATTTAGAAGATTTTAATGGTTGGGTTCAAGAAAGAGGTTTGTATTTTCCCAATTCTTGGTCTCCAGAATATGAAACAATAATCTCTTCAAATGATGAAGGGGAAAAACCAAATAATGGGGGTATATTAATTTCAAAAGTTGGTGAGGGATATTTTGTTTATACATCATATTCATGGTTTAGACAGTTACCTGCAGGGGTTAGTGGTGCCTATAAAATATTTTCAAATCTTATTTCGTTAGGAAAAAAGTAGAATCTATTTATTTAAAATTTTTCTGATTTCTAAGCAAACAGTATCAACATTTTCTTTTGTAAAGCAAATTGGAGGTTTTGTTTTAATGACGTTATTAAACGGACCATCAGAACCTACAAGAATATATTTTTTTCTTAGTTCATTTTTTAATTTTTGAGCAAGTACAGTATTAGGTTTTTTAGAATTTTTTTCAACAATTTCTATTCCTAAAAATAACCCGGCTCCTCTAACATCACCAATACAACTAAACTCCTTTTTTAAAATATTAAGTTGTTTCAAATAATAATCTCCAACATACTTTGCATTATTTTGAAGATTCTCTTCTTCTATAACATCTAATACAGCTAGACCTGCTGCACATGATACAGGATTTCCGCCAAAAGAACTAAAAAATTCTACGCCCCTTTCAAATGATTTAGAAATTTCATCAGTTGTTATTACCGCTCCAATAGGGTGTCCATTACCCATTGGTTTACCTAATATTACTAGATCGGGAACAACATTATGCATCTCAAATCCCCAAAAATATTTACCTAATCTTCCAAAACCCGTTTGAACTTCATCACTTATGCATACCCCTCCTTTTTTTCTAATATTTTTATAAATTATTTTCAAGTAGTCTTTTGGTAATGGTACCTGCCCACCACAGCCCAAGATAGGCTCTGAAATAAATGCAGCAATATTATTTATTTTTTTTGAAGCATCATTTGCGTACTTTTTTCCTATATTTTTAACAGATTTTGGATAAATACTTCTAAATGTATTAGGCATAGGAATCTCTTCTATATAGTCCTTAATACCCTGACCTCTCTTATTGCTATATTTATAGTGACTAATATCTGTACCTCTTTGAGTATGACCATGATATCCATTTTCAACAACCATTATTTTTTTATTTTTTGAATGAGATAATGCAATTTTAATTGCTAGATCACTTGCTTCACTTCCGGAGTTAACAAAATATATTTTATTTAACTTTTTAGGGAATTTATTTAATAGCCTATTTCCATACTCAAATAGTTTATCATAAATATATCTCGTGTTTGTATTTAGTTTTTTTATCTGTCTAGAAATTGCATAATTGACTTTAGGATGAGCATGACCAACGAGAGGTATATTATTATATGCATCTAAGAAAGCATTACCTTTATTATCAAACATATATTGAAAGGCTGATCTTTTGAAAATAATAGGGTTCTTGTAGCTGACTGAAAAAATTTGACTTAATATAGAATTTCTATCCTTTAAGTATTTACTAACCTTTTTACTTTTTTTTTTCTTTTTGTTTAATGTCTTTCTAAATATATTTTCAACATGATCTGGACTAGTCCTAACTAAAAAATATAACATATTCCAAGCTTTCTTTTCTGAAATTAAAGCATACTTATTTTTAGGGTTTTTAGCTCTTGAAAATGCAGAATTACAAACACTTATACATAATTTAGCAGCCATTAAATAATAGAGTAGAAATATTTCTGTATTAGTTAATTTTATTACTTTATTATATGATTTTAAAATAATTGAAGCATTTTCCAAAGGGTTTTCATTAGAGTATGATGCATAAACCATAGCTATCGCTACCTCATTTACCAATTGAGTTTTTGCTAAATCTCCAAAATCTATAATGGCTAATTCTTTATTTTTTTTTAATAATATATTCCACTCATTTGTGTCATTATGAATTATAGAAGTGCGAAGTTTATCTAATTGAGGAAAAACAAATTCTTCAAACTGTTGAAAAAAAAATAATACTATTTTTCTATTACTTGGTTCAGGAATATATTTAAGATACTTTTTATTTAAACTTAAATTTTGAATATCCCATGGCCATTTTCTAGATGCAATAGAATCATTAGAATAATTTTTGAGTTCTTTGCTAAGATTTCCAATAAATCTTCCAACCTTTTTTAAATCTTGTCTTTTAAGATCTAATTCACCTAAAAAAACTCCATCCAGATAAGATAATAACCTAACTATGTACTTTTTACTTTTTATTTTAACTATAACAAAAGAATCCTTATTTGTAGTATAAATTGGTGATGGGTAAGATGATTTATTACGTTTTCTTAAATACTCTAAACAGTTATTTTCTGCTTTAACTAATGATAGATTTTCATTAGAAAAAGGATATTTTTTTAATATGTAATTTGATTCGTTTTTACAATGAACTAAAAAATTTTCTGTATCATAACCATTTAACTTCTTTAGATTGTTTACATCTAAGTCATAATGATTATAAATTAATTTTTTTAATTGTATTGTTTCCATACTGCCGTTGATCCATCTTTTCTAACATAAAGAACATCATATTCGGCTTTTTCATTTATTGTTTCCATACCAGGTACATTAATTCCTGCTGGCATTCCAGGAACAGTAAGCCCAGCAATATCTGGTTGTTTCTCAAGTAATTCTTTTATATCAGATGCTGGTACATGACCTTCAATAAAATATGATCCAATTATACCTGTATGACATGAAGTATTTTTTTGAGATATTTTATATTGAGTTTTAATTGACCTCATATTGTTTTCATAAATAGACTCAACTTCAAAACCGTTGTTTTCTAGATGAGAAACCCATTTTTTGCAACATCCGCACGTTGGTGACATATATACAGCAACTTTATTTTTTGAAGCGCCACATGATAAGGTAATAAATGATAGTATTAATATTAAGTATTTCATATCTGTAATCTAATATATAACTTTAAAAAGTTAAATATCATTAGTGAAATAAATTAAATTTTCTTTGAAAAAGTATTTAGCAAATAGAATGAGTTTTTTGTTGATATTTTTAGCTCTATCAACTCTATCTTGTATAAAAGAAAATATTCAAATTATCTCTGATCAAGAAGAATTAAATAATATTATTAATTCATTTGAAGAATATATATATGAAAATGATCATTCGTCAGATTATATATATGATCAAAACAAATTGCACAGATTTGATCTTTTCTTAACACAAGAAAATTTGGATGAAATCAATAATAATCCTGCAGCTGAAAATTATGTTGAAGGATCACTGGTTTTTGAAGGAAAAGTAATTAAAAATGTCGGAATCAGATACAAAGGATCAATAGGTGCATGGGTAGGTTGCCTATCAAATGAAGACTGGACAAATCCTAGTGGTTATAAAACTTGTCCTAAACTCTCCATGAAAATCAAAATAAATTGGAAAGGAGATAATAAATTTTATGGTATGAAAAAGCTTCAATTTCATTCTCAAAATCTTGATAAATCAAAAATGCACGAAAGGTTAGGGTATTATATGTTTAGAAATTTTGGTATTACAGCTCCAAGATCAAACCATGCTTTACTATATATCAATGGAGAATTTAACGGTGTTTTTGCAAATACTGAAAATGTTGATGGGCCTTTTACTAATAAACACTTTAATAATCCAGATGGCAACTTATATAAAGAAGTTTGGCCTGTAAAAAGTTCAGGGGAAAAAAGAGACGAAAATTATTTTATTGATGGATTAAAAACAAATGAAGAAGTATCTGATGTAACAAAAATTAAAAGGTTTTCTGACCAACTAGGATCAGTAAATAAATCTGATGCGAATGAAATAGTTGAAGGTTGGATAGATAAAGATCTTTTTCTGAAAACTATTTTAGTTGACAGAAGAATTGCTAATGATGATGGCTTTATGCATTTTTATCACGAAGAAGGTTTAAATTATGAAAATCATAACTATTATTGGTATGAAAACCCAAATGATGACAAATTACAACTTATACCTTGGGATTTAGATAACTCTTTTGAAAACTTGATATCAAACCTTAACCCTGTTACACCTATAAAGGATAAATGGTATGAAACTACAAATAATTGTAATGGATTTAGATATGGATCATTTAATCTATTACAAAAATCTGCTGCATGTGACAAAATAATTGGTTCATTTTCAAGTTATAGAAAAGATTACGATAGTTTAGATGTTATTTTTCAAAATCAACTCTTTAACATGTCAAATATTAATACTCTTTTAGACTCATGGTATAATCAAATTAAAAATGCTGTAGAAGAAGCACATTCTATTCATGGAGATAAAGAACCAAGTATCCAAGAATGGAATGATAATATTAACTATTTAAAGTATTCCATTGATCAATCATTAAATTAAAAAATTATGAGAAAGCATGTGTTAATTATTTCATCGTTATTTCTGTTTTCATGTGAAGAAGGAGATATTCAACAAAATACGAGTATGGGTTTAATTATAAATGAGTTTTTAGCCAGTAATGATTCATGTTGTTCTGATGAGTCAAATGATTATGATGATTGGGTTGAAATTTATAATGACACATCAGATCCTATCGATATTGGAGGTATGTATTTTACTGATACTCCAGATGATGATAATCCTTATCAAATACCAAATACTGATCCTTCAGTTACTACTATTCCATCAAAGGGATATTTAGTTATTTGGTGTGATGATGATCAAGAGCAAGGACCTCTACATGTAAGTAAAAAGTTAAAGAAAAGTGGTGAATCAATAATACTATTATCATCAGATAAAATTACCGTCATTGACTCATATACATATTCTGAACAAACTACAGATATTTCGATGGGAAGAGACCCAAATAATGTAAACAATTGGATCTTTTTTGATAATCCAACTCCTGGTTTTAAGAATTAATTTAGGCTATTTGCAAAGGTTTTTTAGCCATAGATTTTAAAAATAAGAAGTGTGATTTTAATGCTTCTCTAGTTGTTCTATATTCATTATAAGGTAAATTGAATTCCTTAGCTGTTTTTTTAACTATTTCAGATAACTTTTTATAATGAATATGGGATATGTTAGGAAATAAATGATGCTCAACCTGAAAATTTAAACCACCTGAAAACCAGTTCATTATTTTATTTTTAGTTGAAAAGTTTGAAGTTGTAAATAACTGATGAATTGCCCATGTGTTTTTCATTCCTAATTCTTTTGTGGGTAAAGGCATTTTTACTTTTTCAACAATATGAGCTAACTGAAAAATAGTACTTAAAATTATTCCAGCTGTATAATGCATTATAAAAAATCCAATAAGTATTTTCCACCAAGCTAAATCTAAAATTAATATCGGTAACACAATCCATATCGAGTAATAGAGAATTTTAGTAATAATAAGATTTATCCATTGTTTAGTAGGATTAACAAATTTTTTAAATGATAATTTTCTTTTAATATATCTTCTAGTTTGAAAATAATCAGTAATTATTGCCCAATTAATTGTCATTAATCCATATAAGAGAAAAGAATAAAAGTGTTGGAATCTGTGATGAGGCTTCCATTTACTATGTTCACTAAATCTTAAAATTCTCCCAGCATCTAAGTCTTCATCATGACCATGAATATTAGTGTAAGTATGATGAAGCACATTATGTTGTATTTGCCAGTTATATGCATTTCCAGCTAATATATATATACTACTACCCATTATTTTATTTACCCACTTTTTACTTGAAAAAACACCATGATTACCATCATGCATAATGTTCATTCCAACTCCAGCCATTCCAATACCTGTAACCATTATTAGTCCCAGACATATCCACTGGTTAAAATCAAAAAACATTATTAGAAAGTAGGGTATTGCAAATATTCCAAAAATGATTAATGATTTGGTATAAAGTTTCCAATTCCCAGTTTTTTTAATTTGATTCTCTTTAAAGTAATTATTTACTCTAGAGTTTAAAGTTTTGAAAAACTTTTTTGGATCTTTTTTTGAAAATTTAGGAAATAGGTTAGTCATAATCTTTATTAAAATAAATTCTATACTAATTAAATAAAGAATTATCTTAATAAATACTTTTTCTATAATAAAATTTAAATGAGAGATTATAACTTCAAGCTCCATTGGAATACAGCATATAAAAATTCTGTGAAAGAAAATTTAGGTTGGTTTGAAGATGATATATCTGAGACATTTAAATTCATTGAAAAATGTAATTTATCTAAGTCTTCTATAATTTTTAATGCAGGTGCAGGCGAATCCTTACTTATAAAAAAATTACAAAAAGATGGTTACTCAAATATTATAATTAATGATATATCTGATGTTGCAATTGAAAAATTAAAATCATCTCTTAATTCACTTGATGGACTTAATTTCATAATTGATGATTTAACTAATCCAAACAAATTACTAAAAATAGAAGATGTTGATTTATGGCATGATAGAGCAGTTTTACACTTTTTTATTAATTTGAATCAACAAAAAACTTATTTTAATTTACTTAAAAGAAAGGTTAAAAGTGGAGGGTATGTAATTTTCTCGCAGTTTGCACTTGATGGAGCAAAAAAATGTTGTGGTTTAGATATTTTAAACTATGATAATAATATGTTTCAAGATAATCTAGGAGATAACTTTAAACTTATTGATACTTATAATTATTTATATACTCATCCCTCAAATGGAAATACTAGAAAGTATATTTATAGTTTATTTAAAAGGAAATAAAATATACTATTCTATTTTAATGGAATATATGTAGATTGAAATTATGAAAAGGTTAATTGTTTTGATATTTCTAATTTCTTGCTCTAAAAATAATATAATTAAACCTGAAGAATGCGATGAAAATTATGATCCCCCATTTGGTGGAACAATATTTATTGATCCAGATATTATAACCGAGGAAGACCCAACAACACTTGTTAGTTTGTCATATGCTGGAACTGGTATGAGGCAAATGTACGATAGAAGATCTGGTTGGGTTACTTTAGAGCCATTTCTTTTTCCAGCTGAGTATGATGATGGTCTTTCAATTGAAATTCAAGTAAATCCAGAATTCGGTTCAAGAGAAAATGCAGAAATTTTTGCACTTAAGTATGCAGAGGTAATAGGAAGATTAACTACTGAATTACGAAAAGATGTTAAAACATCATGGATACACAAAGGAGATGAGCCATTTGGTGGAGGAAATAATAATCTTTTAATTCATACTGATTGGTCTGAAAAAAATTATGAAAATCAGGGTATTCTTGAAGAAACATTAGTTCATGAAGCAGCTCATACTTCATTAGATTCGTATCATGCTGAGTCAAAAAATTGGTTAGATGCTCAAAATCGTGATTGTGAATTTATTTCCACATATGCAAGAGATAATCCAATTAGAGAAGATATTGCTGAAAGTTATTTACCTTATCTTGCAATTAGATATAGGTCAGATAGAATTTCAGATAACCTAAAAAAAAGAATAGAAGATGCAATTCCTAATAGAATTAAATATTTTGATGAGCAAAAATTTAATATGTACCCAATTCAATAATTAAATGAAAAATTTATTTTTATTCTTACTTTTTCCATTTATATGTTATTCACAGTCTGAAGTTCTCTCTGAAAGGCCTTCGTTTAATGCAAACTACATCAAGATTGCCCCAGATGTAGATGGAAATATTTTATCCGATGATATATGGAAGTCAATCACCTCGATAGGACCTTTTATTCAAACAAAACCATTGTTAGGATATCCTTCATCTGAAAAAACAGATGTAAAAATAGCATTTACAAAAGATATGATGTTTTTAGGTGTTATTTGTTATGATTCTAGCCCTAATACTTTAGTTGTATCAGACTCTAGGAGGGATGCAAATCTTGATAATGATGATAGCTTCCTTTTTATAATTGATACTTACAATGATCAGCAAAATGGATTTCTTTTTGGAACAAATTCTGCTGGGATGGAATATGATGCTCAGATAGATAATGAAGGTGTAGGTAATAGAACCGCTCAAAGGCAACAAGGTGGTGTAATTGGAGGTACTAACTTAAATTGGGATGCATCTTGGATAGTAAAGACAGAAGTTGGAGAATATGGATGGAGTGCAGAATTTGCAATACCTTTAAAATCATTAAGATTTAGTCCTGGAGAAAATAAAAGTTGGGGAATTAATTTTCAAAGAAATATTAGAAAGACTAATGAAATAACATATTGGGCTCCATTACCCCTTGGTTTTAATTTTGGTATAAAAAGAGTTTCATTAGCTGGTAAAATGAATAACGTTTCATTAAGAAAGCCTGGTAATTTAAAATTATTTCCGTATGCTTTAACACAAACAACTAATTTTAGTAAACAAAAAAAACAAACATCTAATTTTGATGTTGGTGCAGATTTAAAATATAGTGTAACTCCTTCTCTTACTTTAGATCTTACATATAATACAGACTTTGCTCAAGCAGAGGTTGATAAACAACAGGTTAATCTTGATAGATTTAATCTATTTTACCCTGAGAAAAGAGCATTTTTTCTTGAAAATGCAGGGCAATTTTCTGTAGGTAGTCCTGGTGAGATAGATCTTTTTTTTAGTAGAAGAATTGGAATATCACCTAATGGCTCAATCGTTCCAATTATTGGTGGAGGAAGACTATCTGGAAAGATAGGTAGTACTAATGTTGGTATTCTATCAATGGTTACTGATGGCATAGAAAATGATGCTATTCAAAAAGAAAATTATTATGTAGCAAGAGTAAATCATAATTTTAATAATTCTAGATCTTCTTTAGGGGTTGCATTAATTGGAAAAGACGAGATAAATAATGATTACAACAATAATGTATTTGCCCTAGATGGTATTTGGGGTATAGGAAAAAAAGCAAAAGTTTCTGGTTTCATTTCCAAAAGTTCAACTCCAGGAATAAATTTAAATGATCATGCTTTTAAGTTTTCTGCTAATTATGATTGGAATAGTTGGAACATATATGCTCAGTATTCTGAGGTGGGTGAGGGTTTTAATCCGGAGGTAGGATACCTAGAAAGAGCATCATTTAAAAAACCTTCATATTTAATTTTTAAAACAATAAGAGTAAGCGAGGAAAGTAATCTTCTTGAATACAGGCCACATATTTCGGGTAGATATTATTATGACGTAAGTGGAAATATAGTTACAACATACACACATATTGATACTCACTGGGCTTGGAAAAATGGTCTTGAAATTCATACAGGTTATAACATAAGAAGAGAGTGGGTGTCTGAACCTTTTGATATTTCTAATCTTAATATCAAACCCGGTGAATATAATAATAGTGAGTTTCAGTTTGTATTTATGACAAATAAATCAAAAAATTTATCATTTAACACTAGAAGTCTATTTGGTAGTTATTTTGGAGGATCAAAAATATCTAACAATGCAAGTTTGAATTTTAGATACGGAGATAAATTTAGATCTCAGTTATCTGTTAATGCTAATAATATTTCTATCAATAAAGATAAATTAAACGCAATTATTTGTGGGTTAAATTTAACTTATTCATTTACCCCTAGGATGTTTATTCAAAGTTTTGCTCAAT
>JAYNOQ010000004.1:0-44437 GCA_038113315.1 Flammeovirgaceae bacterium
CCACTTATCATATTAATCAATCTAGTTACATATACTGCCTGAAGATTTTGTCTAAATGTATTTACATCTGAACTCAAGTCTGCTTTAAAAATTGATTCATTAAGATCACCCATAAACTCAGATAATGAGTATTGATTCCCATAAAGTTCGGAATCAATTATTCTCTGAAGTGTATTTGGATGCATGATATGAGCTAAAACTCTTGTCTGATAAGATAAAACTTGATCATGAATTTTAGGATCTTCCGGTCCAGAAAAGAAATCAAAACCTCTCCTCTGACGAGCTAATAAATTATACACATTACTCGGTGCTTTAAATGCAGTTGGTGAGAAAACATATTTATCTAATGTATTAAATGCTCTTTTCTGATCAGATAAACTTACAGGTGTATAAGGATTCTTTCCTCCAGGTTGACCTATTGTTGATCTATCAACATAAACTCCACCAATAAATCTTGAAACAACATCACCAGCTCTTGCAGCTTGAGAATTTAGAGTATAATATGCTCTTCTCAAATCTTCATAAGTATTGCCTTCAATACTAAACTTAGAGACAATTTGTCCCATCATTTTATTTACCAAATTGAATCTATCAATAGAATAAGAAATCTGATCGTTAGATAAATCTCCAGTCATAACTCTAGGATCAATTGCCTTACCAGGAGATCTCATATCATCAGCATCATTACCAAAAATTAATTCGGGCTCAGTAGATCTAGCTAATAAAGTTTCTCTTTCGGAATCATCTTTGAAAGGAGTATAACCAAACTGTATAGCCCAAACATCATATGGACCTACAGCCATATCGTAGTACTGTCCTTGAGAAGATTTATCCATTGTCAGGTTAATTCCTGCATAATCCATAACAGAACCTGTAAGTGCTTTTCCTTCAATAAAATCAGCATCATATAACTCCTCAGGAGAAAATAATTGACTTGCTTTCATGTTATGATTTAAGCCTAGGGTATGTCCTACCTCATGCATAATTAGTGACTTCAAACCTTCTTTCTCTATTCTGTCAAGATCGTAGTCGGAGGCTTCATTAATTTCTAAAAATGTTTTTCCAAACAATTGATTTTCATGCATTAAGTGCCCCATAGAACAATAAAATTTGTTTTCGTGAGAATGATCATTAAAATCATTTTCTAAATCCATATTTTTAGATGCGTCACCAACTAGCTTATTATAAAATACTCTATTTGTGAAATGGACAAATTCAAGCATTATATCTGCACCAATGATTTCGCCTGTTCTAGGATTAGTCATACTTGGACCGTATCCGCCGAAAGGAGGGTTAGGAGAAGATGTCCATCTTAGTACATTGTACCTAATATCACCAGCATCCCAATCAGCATCATCAGGTTGAACTTTTACTTCTAATGCATTTTTAAATCCAGCTTTCTCAAAAGCTTCATTCCATGCTAATACCCCATCCTTAATTGTCTCTCTCCACTCGTGAGGAGTAGAGTTTTCTATCCACCATGTAATTGGTTTAACAGGTTCAGATATTGCTTGATCAGGATTCTTTTTAACTAATCTCCATCTATTAACCATATCTCTATAATTAGTAGTTCCTGTCTCTGTCATATCATTTACTAGTGTTAAAAAATATCCAACTCTAGGATCATCATATCTTATTTCATACCCTTCTTCAGGCATTTTCATCATTGAGTGAAAAACTTGAATTGACACATATCTTGCATCAGTTACAGCTTCAGAACCACCATTAAGTACATTAGGATTTTTATATACATATTCTGTCTTAAGGTTAGTATTTTCTGGATAATTATTTATCTCTCTAACCTTAGACTTACCTTTATCCAAACTTCCTAAACTAAATCTATTCGGGGATGACCCAGGTCTTTTAGGGGGTTTTACTCTCCTTAAAGTTTCTGATAGAAATAGATCATTCACATTTATAAGGTAAGAACCTTCTTCATTTGCTAAAATTTTATGAGAAGATATTATAGCGTGGCTTGTGTTTGCTTCCTGAGATTTTGATAGTGGATTATCTTGATCAAAGTAGAAATTAGTATTTGGCGCAACAAATTCTATTTTATTATAATATTTATGAATCTGAAATACAACATCTGCACCGTATGCACCTCTAAAGCTACCCGCTTCTGTTACTCCATCCGCTATCTGTGAAAAATAAATATAATCTTTATCAAGTTGATCATCTCTTATCAACATCTTAAGTTCTCCAGAGGCTGAATCTTGAAAAATTGTAAATAGTCCATCAATAGTCCTACTAGATTTTGTTAAGTCTTCGATAGACTTTTCTTTTTTATCTTTTTTATCCTGAGCAAATAAAATTTGTGAGACACTCAGTAAAATGATTATTAGTATGTTTTTCATAGTATTTTAATTTTTTCAAATTTAAATATATAATTAAAAAACTCTTTTGATTTTTCTAATTCTTTTAAGGTAATAATCTTTTACTAATTGAGTTTCAACAACCCCCCTTGATGAAGATGCATGAATAAAGTCTATATCTGATGTGGAATTATGTTTAGATACTAAGCCTACGTGAGTTACTTTCCTTTTACTTTTTCCAAAGGCAAAGAAAACTAAGTCTCCCTCTCTTGATTTCTTTAAAGAAACTTTCTTTCCAAGATCTATTTGTTGAGATGTAGTTCTTGGAATTTTAATACCTATAGATTCAAAAGATCTAACCATTAGGCCCGAACAGTCTATTCCAACTTTATCGTTACCCCCCCATTTATAAGGAGTTCCTATGTATGTTCTAGCTTCTCCAATTACTGAACTTATATTATTTTTTTTAATTATACTTTTTTGAGATATACAACTGGAAAAGAGAACACATAGAGCAAAATGAGTAATGTATTTTTTCATTTCTCTAAAATTAAAAATAAATCTAAATTTTTTGGATTGTCTTTCTCTAATATATAATCACTAGTTGATATTGAGGAGACAAGAGATCTATCATTTGACTCAAGCTTTTTTCTATTAACCCTGTTCAAAAATTCATATGGAATTTTATAGAGAAAGTTTGGTAAATATTTTTCTAGGTTTAAAATATCAAATCTTTTAAACTTAGATACCGACTTTTTATTCTCTTCATAATATTTTTTTACTTTATCATTTCCTGAAATTCCTTTCATGATAATTTTTTTGAAAACTTTTTTAGCTAACTCCTGTAATTGTCTGGATGTATACTCTCTAATATGCCAAGGATTTCTAGTTAATGTCATCTTAATATTAGGAGTTGATATTAAAGCTTTTCCACCTGGCTTAAGAATTCTGTAAATCTCTTCAATGAATAACTCATCATTATTAATATGCTCTATCACTTGAAAAGAAACAATGGTGTCAAATGAATTATCCTCAATACTATTTAGAGGAGGAAAAGAAGATGAGATAAATTTTTCTTCAGGATATTTTAAAGATAGTCTTTCTGTTATCTCTGAAATTTTATCTATAGCAGTAAAAGATTTAGATTTATTTAATATAATATCAATACCCCTACCCTCACCGCAACCAAGTTCAAGTACATCTCCATTAATATGCTTTTCTGAAAATACATAAGCACTCAAGAGCCTGTGGTGTAACGGATTATCTGAAACTATTTTATCGGATGTGATCTCAGTAGTATAAATTGACATATTGTAAATTTAATATGAATTTTCTCGAGTAAATTACAAATCTTATAAAATGAAGGTAAGGTACATATCTAAATTTTTGTTATAATTTTGGGGGATATGGATAAAGGAAAAATAAATAATCAAGATATAATTTTTGGGACAAGGCCAGTTTTAGAAGCAATAAAGTCTGGTAAAACAATCGAAAAGTTATTCATTCAAAAAAATTTATCTAAAGAAATATTTAATGAGATTAAAAATAATCTTAAAAATAGAGACATCTATATATCATTTGTACCCAAGGAAAAACTCAATAGAATAACAAAAAAAAACCATCAAGGAGTCATTTGTTATATTTCTCCAATTATCTATCAGCCATCGAATGAAATAATTCAGAGATGTTATGAGTCAGGTAAAGATCCAATAATTCTAATTTTAGATAGAATTACAGATACTAGAAACTTTGGAGCTATAACTAGAGTTGCAGAAGCATCAGGCGTAGATGCAATAATAATCCCTGAGAAAGAATCAGCTTTGATCACAAGTGAAGCAGTCAAGTCATCTGCTGGAGCTTTAAATTATGTTCCAATTTGTAAAGTGAAAAGCTTAAAAAATATTGCTCAAGAGCTAAAAGATAGTGGTCTCAAAATTGTTGCTTGTACTGAGAAAAGTGAAAAAGATATCTACTCAATAGAATACAAAGGCCCGATGTGTATTATTCTTGGGTCTGAGAAAGATGGGATATCTCAAAATTTAATTGATATAAGCGATGAAAAAGTAAAGATACCAATGCTAGGAAAAATTGATTCTTTAAACGTTTCAACAAGTTCTGCAGTAATTTTATACGAACTTATAAGACAAAGAAATTAAATTGATTTCAAGCCTGTAAGATCAGAACTACTTCTGATTTTTTTACCCATTCCATCCAATAACTCTATACCATACTTCTTACATACTACAGATTCTGGAATTTCTTGATTATGTCTATCTCCACCATTTGTGAAAATATCTGGTTTAATTTCTTCAAGGCTTTTACAAACAGTTTTATCAGTATCAATTGATAAAAAAACTTCATCAACTCCCTCTATTGCTGAGACTATTTTCATTCTGTCTTTTTCATCCATAAAAGGTTTTCCTTTTTTAAGCTTACACTGATGGTTGTTGTTAACTATAACTACTAAGTAGTCACCCATCTTTTTTGATAACTCTATATATTCTAGATGACCTACATGGATTGGATCAAAGTATCCGCTTATTGCAACTTTTTTCATAATTTATAATTTAAGGCAAATATATCCTTTATATATAATATTTTTGAGAATGAATATTTTAGTATTAGGATCTGGAGGAAGAGAGCACGCAATTAGCTGGAAGATCTCAAAAAGTAATAAATGTAAAAATCTATATATAGCCCCAGGAAATGCTGGAACTAGTCTTGTAGGAAATAACCTAATAATTAATATTAATGATTTTGAAGAAGTTAAATCAATTGTTATTGAAAAAGCTATTGATTTAGTTATTGTGGGTCCTGAGGAACCTCTTGTCAGAGGAATTGTTGATTTTTTCAAATCTGATAATGAACTTAAAAACATTAAAATATTTGGACCTGGATCTGATGGATCCAAGCTTGAAGGAAGTAAAGATTTTTCTAAAGAATTTATGTTTAGAAATAATATTCCTTGTGCAAAATCTAAAACTTTTAATAAAGGGAGTTTATCAAAGGGAATTTCCTTCTTAGAAAAAATAAATCCACCTTATGTCTTAAAAGCTGATGGTCTAGCAGCTGGTAAAGGAGTTCTTATAATTAACGACCTTGATGAAGCCAAAGAGGAGTTATCAAAAATGATTTTAGATGAGAAATTTGGAGATGCCAGTAAGAATGTTCTGATAGAAGAATATTTAGATGGGATAGAGGTATCTGTCTTTGCAATTACAGATGGAAAAAATTATATTATTTTACCTGAAGCTAAAGATTATAAGCGTATAGGTGATGGAGATAAAGGTCTAAATACAGGCGGTATGGGAGCAGTATCTCCTGTCAATTTTGTGAATAATGAGTTCATGAAAAAAGTTGAAGATTTAGTTATCAAAAGGACAGTAAACGGTATCAGAAAAGAAAATTTAGATTATAAAGGATTCATTTTTGCAGGACTAATGAATGTAAATGGTAATCCATATGTTATTGAGTATAACGTAAGAATGGGTGATCCTGAAACTCAAGTTGTTATCCCTAGAATTAAAAATGATCTGCTTGATATAATTATTAAATGTTTAGATGAAAAGATTAATGAAGTTAATTTAGATTTTAAAGAAAACTATACTACAACTGTAATTTTAGCTGCGGAGGGATACCCAGAATCTTATAAAAAAGGAGATGAAATCAAAAATTTAGAAGAGTTTACTGACACTAAAATTTTTCATGCAGGAACAATTATGAAAGATGATAGTGTTTTAAGTAATGGAGGAAGAGTAATCGCTTGTACAGGTTATGGAAAATCCTTAGAAATTGCACTTAATAACTCTTATAAGATAGCAGAAAATATATCTTGGGATAATAAATACTTCAGAAAGGATATTGGAAAAGATTTAAAATAGAAAATTTGAAAATTATAGTTTATTCATTATCAGCATTTTTATTTCTAGTATCATGTAACCATGATAGTGTTCACACTAATTATTTTAATTTTCAAAATGATGAATGGTATTCTGATTCTTCTATTGTATTTAATTTTAATACTCAAGATAACTTAAACTTAAGTTTTAACTTAAGTTTAAGTTATTCAAATGAATACCCTTTCCAAAATATTTATACCTCATACTCATTATTAGACTCCTCTAAAAATATTTTAAAATCAGAAATGATTGAATATCAGCTTTTTGATAAAAAATATGGGTTTCCAATTGGTTCAGGTGTATTTCAAGATTTTGTACTTGACAGTATAGTAATTGACTCAATTACTTTAAATAAAAATTCAGACTATACATTTTTAGTAAAACATTCTATGAGAGAAGAAAAGATAGTAGGTATAAGTAGGTTAGCTTTAGATATTAAGAAAAATTAATTCTGCTGATTATTTTCAATATTATCAAATAAAAAGGCAACTGAAAATCTCATGGTCTCAGCTAAAGGGTGATCATTTTGACTAGTAGAAAGATAAGAAAAATCAACACCTAAATTATTATATTTTATACCCAAACCTAAGGTGAGAAATCTTCTTCCTCCCTTGTCCATATTTTCAAAAAAATACCCTCCTCTAAATGAAAAGATTTCTCTATACCAATACTCTAGACCTGAGGAAATAGTTATTTCTTTTATTTCTTCAGAGAAGCCATCTGGAGCATCAGAGAATGATGAAAACATTCCACTAAGGACAGATCTATTCGGGTTTTTACCTCTTTGAATTTGAGGTTGATTTGTTAGAGGGTCAATAATATAATTACCATTAATGTCTACCTCATATATTGGAGGTGAGGGAACCATTAATTTATTAAAGTCAAGCGCAAAAGTTAAAGAATTATACTGATCTAAAAATGTTTTAATAGAGCTGCCAACTCTAAAATTAATAGGTATAAAATCAAGACTTTTAGAACTTCCATAAGTAATTTTTCCACCAATATTTGAAAAATGAGAACCAAATGATAGCTCTGATGTTCTATTTGCTAATGTAATCTCTTTATTATAGTAAATACCCAAATCAACAGAAAAACTATTTCCAGCTTTAGCATCTGCATAATTTGAAATACTTCCTGTTAAATTAGACCAGATGTATCTGGTGGTACCACCAATAGATAAATCATTTGTTAATTTTCTTGAATAAGTAAAAGCTGTACTTAACTCCTTAGGATTCTCTATTCCTAAAGAGAAACCTTGATTATCTGTCAACTGAATTTCACCTAAATCAAAATATTTCATAGATAAACCAATAGTCTGGACATTATCTAATTTATAAAATCCAGTAAGGTATGATACAGACATATCATCAACAATTTTACCTAACCAAGGAACATAAGACATTCCAAATCCATATTTCTTATCAATAAATGCAAGCTTCGCATTATTCCAATGAACTGAATTAACATCGGGTGAGGTTGCAACCCCAGTCTCACCCATAGCAGAGCCCCTTGAATCTGGAGATATCAAAAGAAAAGGAACAGCAGTAATAATAGGTCTCCTAGAGGTATCTTGACCGCTAAGTATTGATGCCTGAGGAAATAAATCAGAGCTTAATAGAAATAAAAATATAAAAAGTAATCTTATCATAATTTCTTAAAAACTTTATTATGAATAGTAATTTCTTTCCCATTTGATAAATTACTGACATGCAATTTATATATATAGATTCCTTGGGGCAAAGGATAATTGTTTAAATCATTGCCATCCCAGTGAATGTCATCAATAACTGAAGATGAAAACTCATAAGTATTTTGATATTCATATACTTTATTTCCTCTTATATCATATATATCTATTGTTACATATAAAGATTGGTCATCTTGAGGGAGGTCAAATTTAAAAGTAGTAAAATCACTAAATGGATTTGGGAAGTTCATAATATTTTTGATATTAAGCCTATTATTGTCACCAATAATAAATACAACTGAATTTGATGATGGATTATTATAATTATCAGTGACTTTTATTTCAATTTTATGTTTTCCAGAT
This sequence comes from Flammeovirgaceae bacterium, assembly GCA_038113315.1. Lineage (GTDB taxonomy): Bacteria > Bacteroidota > Bacteroidia > Cytophagales > MED-G16 > MED-G16. The sequence goes on from JAYNOQ010000004.1 coordinate 8,265, forward strand.
CCTAATTCTCCTAATGGATATCTAATAAACCCTCTCTGATAATCATTTTTATTATACGAAAAATAATCAGTTAATATAACAGAAATCGAATCATCAATTATTCCTATCATTTTTTGGTAAGGATTTATATTAGTTAGATTAATACCATTTTCGTCGAAGACCTCAACAATCAATAACGGTGACTTAGATACTTTATCTCCAGATTTAAAATCCATATCATCGACATAAATATTCAATTCCGGACCTTTTTTATCTAATTCAAACTCATTTGAAGTTCCTCCTATAATAAAATTAGAAAAATCAATTGCTTCTTGGAAAGAAACTGTATCAGTTGCAAAAAGATTTATTTTTCCTTTACCAAAATTATATTCAATATTTAAAGGCACTGTGAATTCAAAAGTAAAAGATCCATTAATTACACTTGAATACCCCTTAAATATCATGTCATCCCACTCATCAAAACTAAACGGATCACTTTCATCACCTAGAGTAAGTTTAGAAGAAATCTTATCAAATACTTCAGAAAAAATCTCTCCATTAAATGTTTCAATTTTTTCATTATTAAAATCTACTATATCACCTGAAATTACAACTTTACCCCCAGACTTTAGTGTATCTATTTCGTTTATAGATATGTCATATTTTGGATAAATTAATTTAAGAGAGGGATCTCCTAATAATGCAAAATTTCGATTTATAGGCCCGCTGAGACTATTATTTTTGGTGTCTACAAAAATATCTCCAAGCCTTCTAAAATCATTATCTTTTTTACTAAATACATTTTTATAAAATTGATTATTTAGTCTAAAGTTAGTCTGAGAAAAAACTGGCCTTGTAGTTGTAAGAAGGGCAATTGCCCCTCCATTACCCTTATTTAATAATAACTCCCCCCCTGATGTAATCAGAGGATCATCAAATTTTCCAAATTCACAAGTAGCAGTTATAAAAAGTGGGAGTTTTGATCTATTATCCCAGTTGTAAATTGAGTTATCATCAAGAATTTTTTCTTCAGTCCAAAAAAACTCATTTCCGTGACCAATATAATTTACAATCATACTGCCCTTTTCAATTGCATCATCTAATTTAGATTTGGTTTGATTAGATAATTTAACTCCACCAATGACCTCCTGCCTAAAATTATCAAGATAAATTTTTCTAATATTATATTCAGGATTCTGTTCATTTAATAATTTAAAATGATTTTCAGCATCATTCTGATGAACATTATTATCACCGTCATCAGCAATTAAAAATATATTCTTTTTCCAATCTCCCATAACTTGATTTTTTTTTGAATATGTGTAAAGCTTATCTACATAATCTCTTGAATCAGATTTATTATTGCTTGGGATACGTCCTATACTAACTTCAAGATCATGATCACCATTTAAATTCTCAATCCAAATTCCTTCATCACTCTCTAAAAAACCAAAATAGTCATCAGAAGAAAAACTATATATATTATTAATTGAATTATATGATTGATAGATAGGGATAAAATTAGTGTTATTTGGAACTCTATCTTTATAGTCATATGAACAGTCACCAAATAAGAGAACATATTTTAGTTTTTTATCTGAAATGTTATAAACATGTTTTATATAATTTCTAATCGCTGACACATCTTGATTACCAGAGGAGAACTGATTATATATATCATTAATATTAGTGATAGATACACTCAAACCTTCCGCCTCTCTAAGAAGTTTTATTCTCTGAGAATCTTGAAAAAAATTACTATGAGTAATTATTAATAAATCAGGACTTATGCCATTTAAAATATTAGAGTTTTTAACTTTCTTTGAAAAGAATGGATAAACAATATCTTCTAGATCAAATAGAATATTTCTACTATATAAACTATCATTTTTTATCACGTAATAATTATCATTTTCATTATTTGTAAGTAATTCATAAATATTGTATGGATTTGAAATATTCCAAAACTTCAAATTATTGTTTCCATTTTCATCAGTACCATGAGTTTTATCTATTGAAATATTATACTTCCTAAATAATTTTTTATTTTCCGGATGAGTATAAAATATTAAATTGCGGCCTGAATAAGAATTTAACTCTATTAAGCCTGTTATGTCAACATAATCCAAATAAGATATTGCAGAATTATTTCCAGAATATTTTAAATTGACAAATCCTTGATTAGGGAAGTAATTAAAATTTACCTTTTCTACTTGACTCAAAATTTTATTTCCATATATACCTTCTTTAATAGTATTCATCTCAAATGTTGATAACTCATAATCATCTACTTTCACAGTAAAAGATGAAGGAACTGTAGATCTTGATACTAGTCCAAACTCTAAAGAAACATCAGAGTCTTTTATAATAAACTCATTAAGGGGGATATTTAATGAATTTCCAGGAGAAAAAATTTCACCATACCAATATCTTCCAGACTGAATAATATTATATAAATCATTTTCATATCTATAGTTAAAAAATACATCTTTGACTTCTTCCTCAAAATTAGTCGAGGTTTCCTCTAAATTAATTTCTCTAGGCTTATCTCCATCTAACCTAATAAAATAATACGCTGTATCAGTATAAATATTTTTTTCAGTTTTGATTCTTTTAGACTCTATATCATAAAAAATTTTATCAGAAGATTGTAAATAAAAATAAACAAACTCATTATCCTCAAATATATTATTTGAATTCCCTGAAAATCTTGTTTGAATTTCTTGTGGATTTATTTTATTAGACAGTGAATTTAATTGTGGTAATGCCCCATTATAACCTGATCCATAAACTTGTATGTTTTTTGGATCAAAACCATTAGTAGGTATATTATTTTTTTCTAAAAAATTCTTATCAATTTTAAAAACTCCTGATTCTAATACTCCAACTTTAAACCACTCACCATTATCCAGAATTGAGTTCTGAGAAATAATATTATTTGATAGAAAAAATAAAACTATAAAATAGAATAAACTTTTCTTCATTAAGGTTAAATCAAATAATATTATAACTAAAAAAAATGAATATTATTTCAAAAATAACTTTGAAAGTATTGCTTTTGAAAAGGAATAAATAACATAGAGAAATACAATTAAGAATAGTATTGAGTGACCATAAATGTATAATATTAATAATGAAGTTAAAAGGATAATATACTTCTCTAGATTTAATCTAAAATTAATGCTCTTAAATTTTAAGTTGAAAAATTTAATTTTTGATACCATTAAAAAAGAAAAAAGACTAATTAATCCTATTAAAATATTTTCATCTATAAAAGATGAGTATGGTCCATTATAACTTGATATAGATATAAAAAACAAGGCATTAGCTGGAGTTGGTAAACCTTCAAAAAAATCATTATTATTTTCTGATAAATTAAATTTAGCAAGCCTAATAACGGAAAAGATTAATATAATAAAAGAAAAATACTTCAAGTTAGTATCATTAAATTCAGAGATTTGAAAATAAAGAACTACTGATGGTAGTACTCCAAAAGAGATAAGATCTGCCAATGAATCGAGTTGCTTACCAAATTCTGATATAACGTTTAGTTTTCTTGCAAAAAAACCATCTAAAAAATCTAAAAATAGACAAGAATAAAATAGTAATAATATTGAAGATGAACTCTCACTATCAACTACATTAATTATACAATAAAATCCGATTATAAGATTTAATAAAGTAAACAGGTTTGGAATATTTTTTTTCAATTTAAAAAAGGATTATTTTTTTTTTCTTCAATTATGGTGGTTATAGGTCCGTGACCAGGAAAAATAGTATCATCATCTCCTAATAAAAATAGCTTATTTTTTATACTTTCAATTAATACATCGTGACTACCTCCAGGTAAATCTGTTCTACCAATTGAATTTTTAAATAAGACATCTCCGCTAAAACAAATTTTATTTTCTCTAAAATAAAAACCTAAGTGACCAGGAGAATGACCTGGCAATGATAAAATTTCGATAGGTACTTCAATAAAAAATAATTTAGAAGAATCATCAATAAGTTTTATATTATTTTGATGATCATATTTATCAAAACCAAACATAGAAGCATAATTAATCATATTATCATGAAAATCTAACTCAGATTTAGGGATATAAGTATCAATTGAGTATTCATCAGATAAGTATTTTATTCCAAGTACATGATCAATATGCACATGGGTAACTAGAATAAACAAAGGAGATAATGAGTTATCCTCAATAAAGTTTTTTATTTCGGAGTTTTCATTATCATAATAATTACCTGGATCAATAATAATACATTTACCGTCTTTAATGACAAGATAAGTGTTTTCTTGGTAATCATTAAAAGTAAAAGATTTGACTTCCATCATTTTCTATTTTATTTACAAATTTGAGATTTAAATGATTATATATGTAATAAATGACAAAAAAATATGATTATTTAATTATTGGTCAAGGTATTGCAGGATCAGCGTTTGCTTGGAATTTACATTTTAAAAATAAATCATTTTTGATATTGGATTCCAAAGAGAAAAATTCAGCTTCAAAGGCAGCATTAGGAATATACAATCCAATAACTGGAAGGAGAAATAGTTTAACATGGAATGCAGATAAACTTTTTAACACTATTGAAAGTTTTTATTCTAAAGTTGAGAAGATTATAGAAAAAAAAATTATTTATAAAAAAAATATATTTAGACCATATAAAAATAATAGTGATATAAATAATTGGACTGTAAGATCGGAAAATTCTAAATTCAAAAATTACATAAAGAAATTAGATAAGAAAGGAGTCTTAACTTCAAAAAGTGGACATATAGATGTTTCAAAATATTTGATCGAGACAAGAAAATATTTTAAATCATTGGATCGTTATATTGAAAAAAAAATAACTTCCAAAAATATTATTTTGAATAAAAATAAAATAATAATTAATGGCTTTAAGGCTAAAAATATAATTATGACCTTAGGAATAAATCAAAATCAACTTGACTTATTTTCATATCTCCCTCTGAGACCGGTTTCAGGAAATAGTATTTTTGTAGAAGCTGATTTTAAATCAAAAAATATAATAAATGATAGAATATCTGTAATAAATACATCAAAAAACAATTTACACGCTGGATCAACTTACCATAATGGATTTGAAAATATGGGTACTGATAAAATTAAAAATCATTTAAAAAAAATAATTAAAAAAGATTTTAGGATTAAACAATATAAATTTGGGGTAAGACCAGCAACAAAAGATAGAAGGCCATTTGTAGGAAGACATTATGAATTTAATAATTTATTCATACTTAACGGTTTAGGTTCAAAAGGGGTTAGTCAATCTCCTTATTGCTCAAAGGAATTATTAAACTATATTGAATTCAATAAAAATTTAGACAGAGAAATAAACATTGAAAGAATCAAAAACGTAGGTGAATAGTATGCAAAAGTATATTATTATCTTTTTTTTAATATTATCAAATAATTTACTATCTCAAAGTAGTATTTATAATAAAATTGGAAAAAATAGAATTCAATATGAGTCATTTGACTGGGAAGTTATTTATAGTAATAATTTTGAAATATATTATAACACAAATAGTTTGTATATAGCTGAAATTGTTTCTAAGCATTTAGAAAATAATTTTTCATCCCTAACTAATAATGTAGGTCATCGACCATTTCAAAAAACTAAAATTTTTATCTACAACTCTGAAAGAGATTTAGAACAAAGCAATATAGGCATTAACGAAACTGATAAATTTTTATCAACTAATCTTAATCTCAATAATCGAATAGTTTTTAAGATCGCGTTCAATAATAATTTACATGAATTCAAGGAAGAGCTAAATTATGAGTTTTGCAAAGTGTTGATAAGTGATTTAATGCATGGAAATATGAGTTTTGCAAAAAGATTTGGTAAAGTTTCATTCATTAATATTCCAGAGTGGTTTTCTAAAGGTGCCGCTAGATATCTTGCTTTTGGATGGGATATTGAAATGGATAATATTATTAGAGATTATTTCCTTACTGAAAATAAGAAATCACTTAATAAAATATCTGAAGATCAGGCAGGCTATATCGGTCAAAGTATTTGGAATTATATCTCAATTACTTATGGAAAAAATACAATTTCAAATATTATAAATCTGACTAAGTTATTAAGGAATCCTGAAAAAGCTATATCAAGCTCACTAGGTATTAACTTCAATAATTTAATTGATAACTGGTCAAATTTTTATTTATCAAATATTAATAGTTTCGAAAGAAGTTATAATGAATCGAATTTTGAATCTTTAGATAAATATGATAATATAATTGATCTAAAACTTGATGAAGGCAACAATTATATATTATTCAGTTCAATAAAGAATAATTATAAAAAATTAGTGTTACTAAATAGAAATTCTAAGAAATATAAGGTTATTGATAAATCTAAAAATAATTCAAATAAAGAATCATATTTTTTTAAGTGGATAGATTCTGAAAATATCTCATACTTAAAAGATATTAAAGGGATACAATACTTAATTTCCCAAAATATAATATCAAATAAAAAAACTTATAAATCTCTTAATAGATTTGATGAAATTCACGGCTACTCATTCAATACTAATAGAAATTTGATTGCTTTAAGTGGCACAGAAAATAATCAAAGTGATATCTATCTTCTTGGTGTTAAATCAGACAACATAAAAAAAATCACTGATGATTTAGCTCATGATATATTTCCTGAATTTCTTCAAAACTCAACTTCTATAGTTTTTAGTTCAAATAGAGCAAATAAAGATTTAACTATAAAAGAAGCAAATCAGACTTCAGATTATAATATTTATCTATATAACTTGGATACGACTTCAAATAATTTAACTCAGTTAACTAAAAATGAAAGTGATAATATCAAAGCAAAATCAATTTCAAAGAGTGGTATATTATTTTTAAGTGACAATAAAGGAATATTTAATTTATATAAATTAAATATTGGTAGTAAACCAAAACAATTAACTTCAAATAGTACAAATATTATCAATTATGATTTTAATAGTGATAAGAACAACTCCTTTTTAGCTTTTAACTCTCTAGTAGAAGGAAAAAATATTATAATTAAAGAAAATAACTTTATAACTGATACAGAGAAAATAAGTGAATCCACATCTAGAAAGAAGAAATTATTGTCTCAAAAAATCACTCAAAATAAATTAAAAGAAATCTCAATACAGAAGAAAAGAAATGAAATTGACTTTGAAACTACTGAAGATTTTAATTTTGAGGATGATAAAATAATTACATCTTCAATCTTAAAAAATATTGAAAGAAAAAGAAATTCAAGAATAAATTCAAACTCAAAATATAGATATTCTTTTGTAAAAAATAATTTTAATAGTTTCATAAAGGTTGATCAGCAAGAAGGTTTAGGAACACAAGTTGAAACAGACTTTATTGAATTATTTGAAGATCATAAAATTTATGCTAGCGCTTTTCTTCCATTCTCAAGTTTAAAAAGCTCTGATCTTTACACTGAATATAGTTATTTAAAAAATAGATTTGATTTAAGAGTATCTCTCGATAGAAAAATTCTTTTTACAGAAGACTCTGAACGATTTATCTATCATAAATATTTATACAATCAATTAAATTTTAATATTTCTTATCCTATTTCAAAATTCTCAAGGTTTGAAATAGTTCCTTTCTTAGCAATTTATAAGTACAATGATTTAGATTATAGAATATTTAATAGTACTCCTCCATCATTTTCTTTTTATGAAAAAAATAAATTTCATGGATACAATATTAACTTCAAATTTGATAATACTAACAAACTACAATCAAATCTTGAAGAAGGAACTAGGATCGAGTTCACTTTCAAAAACCATATTTCTAAAAATAAAAATTTCAAAAATTTAATTCTAGATATATCCCACCATCAACCGGTAACTGATGACATAGTACTATCTTCTAGACTATTCTACGGAAATTCCTTTGGAGAAAATCCTAACAAATACTTATTAGGAGGTGTGAATAATTCATTAATAAATAATATAGATAATAAGGGAATTAATGACCCATTACTTATTTCAAATGGTTATAATAATTATAATTATATATTTGGAGAATATATCGATCTCAGAGGATATAACTTTAATAAATTTGATGGTTATAAAGTTTTAGTTTTAAATTCAGAGTTGAGAGCACCTGTAGTTAAGGCTTTAGCAGGAGGTTCAGTATCAAGTAGTTTTTTAAATAGTTTACAAATTGCTGGTTTTTTTGATTTAGGATCATCATGGAATATTAACTCTCCATTCAGCAGTAAGAGTGATGTTAACACTTGGATAATAAAAGAGCCTGGATCAGTATTTCAAGCAGAAATAGAAAACTCAAAAAATCCATGGCTAGCAAGTTATGGACTAAGTATTAGATCATTTATATCAGATTATTATGTAAAAATTGATCTAGCAAAACCTATAGAAGATTATCAAATAAAAAGTACTAAGTTTCATATTTCTTTTGGTTATAGTTTTTAAATTCAAATATGATAAAATCAATGACAGGCTATGGCTTTAACTCATTAGATAAAAAGAAATACTCTATTGAAGTTGAAACAAAAACACTAAACTCCAAATTCTTTGATTTCAATTTAAAATCTAACTTAGAATTAGGTGGAATTGAAAATGAAATAAGAAATTTTGTAAAAAATAAATTAATTAGAGGGAAGGTAGAGATTAGTATCAATATCAATTACTCTGACAAATCGGTTACACTAGATAAAAACAAATACGAGGCTTTTTATAAGGAGATAAAAAATTTAATAGAGGATAATACTATAAATGATATAGATATTCATAATAATATTTTTAAAAATTTATCTTATATCGAGAAGGAAAGAAATATAAATATCTCAAAAAGTAGCATTATACCAGTTCTAAAAAAATCCATAATTAATTGTGTTCAATTTAGAGAGGAGGAAGGAAAAGCAATTGGAGATGATATCAAAAAAAATATAAAATTTTTAAAAAAAGAATTAAATCGAATCGAAAAGATAGATAAGTCAAGAAAAAAAAATATAAGTCAAAAAATTAAAAATAAAATATCATTGATTAAGAATATTAAATTTGATAAAAATAGACTTGAACAAGAAATTTTTTATTTTTTAGAAAGGCTGGATATAAATGAGGAAATAACCAGATTAAATAAACATTTAAACTTGTTGATAAATACTATAGATCAAAAGAAATCTATAGGAAAAAAGTTAAATTTTATCTGTCAGGAAATAGGCAGAGAAATTAATACCATTGGATCAAAATCTTCAGAATTTAAAATTCAATCTTCAGTTATAAACATGAAAGAATATTTAGAAAAAATAAAAGAAGAGAATTTTAATATACTCTAAATTCGGAATTTAGCCGAGTTTAAATGTAATTGGAAGAATCATTCTAACCTTAACTGGTCTACCTCTTTGTTTACCAGGAGACCATTTTTTAGCTTTAGCGATTACTCTAACTGCTTCTTCATCACAGCCAGCACCAATACCTTTGATAGCTTTAACATCTGTTAGAGAACCATCTTTATCCACTACAAACTGAACAAAAACTTTACCTTCTATACCCATCCTTCTAGCTTGAGCAGGATATCTTAGATTGGTTGCAACATACTTGTAAAATGCTCCCATTCCTCCAGGAGGTGTAGGCTGATCTTCAACAATAGTAAAGATCTCATCAACTTCTTCCTCTTCTGGAGCTTCTTCAAAAATAATTTCTTCAATTACGGTCTCTTCTGTAATCTCAACATCAATCTCAATTTCAATCTCTTCTTCAATCTCTTCTTCATCTGGAACCTCAATAATTTCAGGTTGTTGAATAACAGGTGGTGGTGGTGGTGGTTGTTCAGTTGGTGGTATTTCCATCAAATCCTCAAAATCATCTTCAATAGTTCCTAAATCCATACCTGCACCTCTATCATAAAATTTCCATTCGAACGCAGTTATTACAAGTAATAGACTTACACATAAACCGATATTTAAAAACAATCCACTCTTTTTTTCTAAATCAGCTTTTGGGTTCTTTTTTATTTCCATTTCAGTAATTTAATTAAATTATATTTTACTTGCTAAAAAAATATCCAATAATTGAACCTACAAAAGAGCCTATAAAGTTCATTAAAAGATCAACTGATTCATAACTCCTGTAAGGTATATAAATTTGAATTACTTCTACTGATACACAAAAACCTATAAATGGTAGAATGATCTTTAAAATTGAAAAATTTAGGATTTTATTTTTAACGAGGTAAGCTTTTGTAACTAAATATGATTGAACAAAAAAAAGTATAAAATGAATAATTTTATCTGCATATTCATAAGATATATCATTAGCTTTTGATCTGTAAAAGACCATCAAATAAACTATCAATAAAAACCAAAAAACTGAGAGAGAAGAATAAAAATAAAATTTTTTATTTTGTGATAGACTCATATCCATCTAAATCTAAAAGTTCTTCAAGTTGTGATTTATTATCCATTTTAATTTTAACCATCCAACCATCTCCATATGGATCGTTATTAACTAATTCTGGATCAGACTCAAGTTTTTCATTAACCTCTAATATTTCTCCTGATATAGGCATAAAAAGATCCGAAACTGTTTTTACAGCCTCAACTGTTCCAAATACATCTCCCATTGCAATATTTTCATTTAGAGTCTCAATTTCAACATAAACAATATCACCCAATTCACCTTGAGCAAAGTCCGTAATACCAACATAAGCTACGTCATCATCTACCCTAACCCACTCATGGTCTTTTGTATATTTTAGATTTTCTAAGTTCATGTGTCGAATATAATAAATGTTTTAAACTGAAAAAAGTTATTGATTCAAACTTAATCTCAGTCTTGCACCAAAAGATGATGAATATCTAGGGAATGAATTAGAAACTATTGGTTTATTAACAACTCTGTCATAATATAATATAAGATTTACTCTGTTATTGACAGTATAATTGATATTTGGTCTTAATTGAAAATTATAGTTTCCATTAGTAACTGTGTTTTCCTTATCAATCTTTCTTTGTATAGCTTTTGTATTTCTTATAGTAAAATTTAATCTAAATTCTATCTCATTATCTAGTACGATTGTATTACCCATATATTTAAATGGTAATTTTAATTTTTCCTTCGAATAACCAAAATCGATAGAAAAATCTGAGTTGATCATTTCAGATACTTGAGCATTAGATAGATTTAGCATAATATTTCTATCTTTCTTATAATCAATTCTTGCATTTAAATTATTTTTTGTTCTAACATTTACACCTATAAGTGGAGAAAACCTTTCAGTTATTCTAACTTGATTTATAATATAAAATGGCACAAAACCATTTTCTGTTTGTTGAGATGCCAATGGGTAATTCATAATTGAATTATTAAAATCTAGGTTATCAATGTAGAGAAGAGAGTTAGAAAATTCACCAATTGAGTATACACTTTGATACCCATGAGATATTGTTATATTAGAAAATATTTCACCTAAAGATTCAAGTTTACTTAATCCAGAAAAATCTATTCGCCAATTGGGAATTGGAATCTTAGGAAAAGGTTTTAAAGAAAAACTTGATGGATCAGAATCTGAATAAGCAGAAATGAAAGCTGGAATTAGAACATCTTGAGAGTTTAACCCATATTCCCCTTGAGTATTTAAATTATTTAATCTGTCTCTTATAATTAATCTATTTTTTGAAAACTTCTCAAATGTTGGGGAGTTATTTAGTTTATCATCCTTTATAAATGCAGTCTTTATTGCCAGAAACGACAGTGAAAAATTACCACCTCTAGAAGGAGTAAGAGATACATACGAATTTTTTTGTGAATCAAATCTAAAAGTCTCTTGAAAATTTTCAGTTACAATCCTTTTTGCATCAAGTTGAATTCTGAAAGAATTTAATGGTTGAATAGTACTTCTAAACTGAAAGTTGTTACTTCTAGATTGGATAAATGGATTATTTAAGTAATCATTCTTAACTAACCATCCATTTTGTGCAGCTACTCTTCTTATCTCTGAATCTTGAGATCCAAATACGAAATCCCATCCAGGTGAATTATAAAAATTATTATTTCCAAATAATCCGGGAGACCCAATTACACCAGCCATACCAGTTCTTTCCGTTACATTATAAGTAAGGTTAATTGATCTTAATGACATTACTAATTTCATTAGTCCATCAAAAGTTTTAGATTGAAATAGGGATTTTATTGTATCTTTTTCTTTGTACTTTTTATTATAATTCTTAAGTATAGGAATTTTATCATAAAATTTAGAAATATCTAATTTAGAATTCACAGAATATTCTCTAGTATTTTCAATTATATTACCAAGAGTATCAGCTTGCTGGAAAGAACCAGCAGACCATATATATCTTGATGAGTATTTTGCGTTAGAACTTACCCAATCTAGAAGAGGAATTTTATTTATTGGTACCTTATAATTTATCTGAAAATTTTGGTTAAAATTATTAGTCCTTCCAAGTTTTTTTAAATTGAAATACATACTATCAAGCTTTTCCTGAGTATCTAATTCACCATCTGGCTCGTCAATTATTGAGTTATTCGTAACATTAAAATCAATATTCATACTATTAAATAAATCCCAACGTAAACTGTAAGATTTATTTAAAGAAAAATATTTTTCATAAATTGGATCTACTCCATCAATATTTAAATCTGAATTTCTATATTGTGTTTTATTGAACCTTCTATTTAAGTCCCCTCTTATATTTACATTTGATGGTAGCAAATTCAGATTGAAGTCCTTAATTAATTTAAAAATTTTATTATCAAAAAATTTAATATTATTGAATGGCTGAATATTAATTGGTTTAGGAGAAAAGTTATATGTGATATTACCCCTATGTTCTTTTGATTCCATTGATTGGGTTGTGACATTAGAACTAGCTCTCTCACTATAAGAAAAACCTGTAGAAAAGTTTTCAATATCCCAAAAGTCAACTCTAGAATTTGGATTTGTTCTCTCCTTCCTTACATTATTTAAACTTATTGATTTTGATTCCATCCTTTCTTCAGTCAGTCTTTTATATTCTTCTCTTTGAGCTTTTGTATCGAAAGAATTAATTGAAGCAGACAATGGTATATCTTTATCTAAAGGATCATATTTTGGAGTAATAATTGATGTTGAAGATGATACATATAAAGGCAATTTTATTCCTGATTTTGCTGGCAATAATTTATCTAGATTTATATTCGCTGAAGCATCATACTGTAATTTTTCATCTCTTGATCTTTCAGAAATTCTTTGCTGAATAGAACCAAAACCCACTGAAGTATATCTAAGAGAAGATGACACTGTTCCTATATCAGACAACTTTAAATTTAAGCTTGTATTTGCAGCCCATCCCTTAGTTCTATCAAAATCTGTTAACCTAAGCTCATTAAACCATATGCATGCAGACTTTGATGATCTATCATCAGATAAAGGATTTTTAACACCTATCATAAAATTTAATATAGAGCCAACTGATGGACGACCCTTAATCCTTATTATGTACTTTCCATTAGATGAAATCTTTGAATATGGAGAATTAACATCAATACCTTCTCTATTTCTTATTGATTTCAAAGATAATAATTCTTCAATAGATAAATTGATTTCATTTTCTTCTGGCCAAATTATTCTTGCAAGATTTGAGCTATTTTGATTTATTAATGATGGTTGAGTGACTCTTAATGGTAATTCAATCTCATAGTAATTATTCTCGTAATCAGAACCAAACCTCAAAAAAGCATTTATTTCGTTATCGCTTAATATATCTCCATTATTTGGTTCTGCATGAATAAACATTTTGATTCTACCATAATTTATTAAATCAAAATTAGACTCCTTGAATATTGCTCTACCGTCTCCATCTGACAAGTCATCTACACAAATCTGAAGGGACTGCTCGTTAGTTCTTCTCTGTACTATAGTAGTATTATCAATGTCTCTTGGAATTCCTGGAGGTACAACATATGGAGATTTATTCTCAGAACCGATACTATTCTCTTCTATACTAACAACAGAAATTTCAATATCAGAATCATCATTTTCAGAAACTTCATTTAATCCTGATTGAGAAATCGATTCTTCATATTTTCTCCACTGACTTCCAACTAATTGAAACTTAGCAAGTCTTAACACAACTGGCTCCTCCCATCCTGTTAAATAGGTTCTAATAAATCTTATAGTTTTATAATCTGAAATTGATCCATAGGTCCTAGTTGGAGTTCTAATAGGAATTCTAAATTGGTACCATGTAGCATTCCCTGACTTATCAATTATTTTATCAACAATATTACTTTTACCGATATCTAAATCTCCAGGTTTAAGATCTATTTCATACTCAAAATAACTTTCAGTATCAGATAATGTATTATCTTCATTTAAATCTTCATTCTCAGGATAAGGAGATCCCTGTGAAGAAAAATTATTACTTGAACTAATAGGTGAATTACCTTCCATACCATTTATATTTTTATATCTCTCAAGAATTTTTATATCTAGTTCATCATATTCATCATCTAAATAATACTTGAAATTATCAGCAGAAATATCAGACTCAATTTTATTTTTACCCTCAGAGGTTAAATTAATTTTATCTAGAAAATTTTCTTTGAAGTAGTCAATCTCATCTTCATTCTTTAATCCATCAAGTCCTATATCTTGGTTAGACCTTACATTAATATTGTTCTCAAAAAAATTAGTTAAGTATTGTTTTGTGGTTACCCTACCCCACTCATTAAATTTAACTCCCTCGTTTGAATAGTCTTGAGATAAGCCATTTTCAAAAGCATGAAGATTGTCTTTCATTAAATCTTCTGAAACATTACCCAAATTAAAAATCAGTTTACCTCCGGTTGTATTATTTTTATTAAAAATACCATCTAGAACTTTTCCATTTTCACCATTAATAAATGGATCCATCATCCAAAATTCAATATACTGAACGTTTGTTCTATCAAAATCTGTATCATTTGATATACTTTTAGTTATTGCTCCATAATTTGATTTAGGATCTCTCAGAAGTCCAGAAGGTAGAAGATCTGTTGAATAATTGTACTGACCCCTTTCATTTGGAAAATATGCAATATCAAAAACTGAAAGATTAGTATTAATTAGTTGCCTATCTTGCTTTCTAAATATATCCTGAGGTGATATTGCTTTTATATAATTATTTTCAAGATCTTCCAATGAGATATTTTGTGGTTTTAAAGAGCCCCCATTTAGGTAAAAAATATTATCAATATTATACCATGCGATTTTTGCTCTTTTAAAAGAGTAACCTAAATTATTTGAAGTACTGCTACTCTTGTCAAATAAATTATTTTTAGTTGCAGGAGTTGAACCTAACTTCCATGAAATTGTATTACCTCCTAATGATATAGGTATTACCGCACTTTCAAAATCATCTATATATGTAACACCTTCACCATTAATAATATTTGAAGTTCCCGGAACAATTTGTGCAAATTCACTGCTAAAATTTATATTTGATTTTTCTGTTGTTGCTAAAAAAGGAATAGTATTAATAATTTTTGTTAGAAATTCACTTTCCTTATTAATATTAAAATCAAATCCATATTTTGTATTTTTTAAAGGTTCATTTCCAACGCTGAATCTTGTGATACCTCCAGGTCTTTCATTTAAATGAAAAACTGTAAAACCAAGATTAATATTTTCATCAAATTTATATTCTGCTCTTGCTCCAGATAACCACTTAGTTTGAAAGTTAAATAAATCTGCTTTTTCAAATGAAATTGTAATCTCTTGACCAGAAGATAAGATTGCAGGGTTAAGAATTCTTACACTTCCTAAATTATAATTAACTGTATAATCGGTACCTTCAACAAGTCTTAAATTACCAGCCATTACAACAACTGAATTTTCTGAAATATCTAGACCTGGAAGATTGATTTCATTTCCAGAACCAGAAGAAACACTCCCGACTATAAAAAATTTATTTTTTGAAAGTATTTGTTCAGCTTCATCTTGAGTTTTAGAGTATAATTCATTAAAAACATATTTCTCTGATAATTCAGTCTCATTATTTGTGGCAAAATAGGAATTTAATTTAGATCCAAATGGCTCTAGAACTGGAAAAATTATATTTCCTTTTTTGGAATTTATTGTAAGACCTTCAATAAAATCAAAATTACCATCAAACTGTGGATCATTAAATGAATTTAATCTGTCAAGGCCTAACAACCTAATAAGTGGTTTATCTCTTGTTAAAGTTCCTTCATTCAAACTTGGATTATTAAAGCCAACAGCATCATCTCTATAATTTATCCTCAATTCAAAATTTTCCTTTTCAATTTGGGTAGCATTTAAATTATATATGTTTTTCATCATTAAGTCCCATGTTGGAATTTGAGTATTGATATTAGATGGTCTGATCAACTTTAAAAATATTATTTCATTATCCTCTCTATTTTGATAGTCCTCTGTCAATTCACCTACCTTATATCTATTACCATTAAATGTATACTCATATGATACAGCTAATACCTCATCATTTTGTAATCTTCTTAATAGGGATATATAACCCAGCGATTTATTTATTTCATATTCGTCAACATCTAATTTCCTTGCTGATGTAACTTTTTCAAAATCAATCGTTTTGGTTAGATTAAATTTATTGGTCAAGATATCATCAACAAAATTTACATCTCTTAAATTGTTATTATCAATAATTGACTCAAAGAGCTGATTTGATTTATTATCATTAGGACCAATAACTCCTGGACCAATAAAAGGATTAGTCTCATTTAAAATTATTTCTCCCTCACCTAAATCTGTAAATCCAACAAAATTTCGTAAAGATTCTGAGTTGTTTGTCCTATTTAAAATGTAAACTTCAACTCTATTTATATTAATCCCAGAACTTACAAGAGGTAGAGATTTCAACCAACTCTCATAATTATTTCTAAAAAAATGTCCTATAAAAAAATGTCTGTTTCTATCATAATTTGATCCTAATATTTCAAATTCTCTACCTTGGAATCCATTATCAATTTTTATTGATTCGCTTTTGCCTTGTTGTCTTGATAGAATACCAGTAATGCTAAGATTTCCAAACTGAAGCTGAGTCTTTAATCCAAATAAACTTTGAGCACCTCTTAATAGACTATTTTTGACTGGCATGCTTACATTCCCCACCTCTATCTTTCTGACTATTTCCTCATCAAAACCTGTATAATCTAATTTTAAATTATTTTGAAAATCAAAAGTATTATTATTATCAAAATTTGCAGAAATTTTTAATTTTTCACCAACCTTACCGTTTATATTTAAATTAATTTGTTGATCATAATTAAAACCTCCATTTCTCTGTTGTCTTATTGGAATAGATGGATTTTCAATTTTCTGAAATTTTCCTCCAAAATCTAGATTCACAAAGCCATTTACTTGAAGATCAATGAAATTTCCACCAAATATCCTATCTAAAGATTCTGAAATATAAATCTTAGGAATAAGCCTACCACTTTCTAACGTATTTTCTCCATCTAAACTGAGTGATTTTTTTTTAAAATACTCTTTTATCTCTTTGTTAGTATTATAACTATCATAGCTATCAAAAGGAATTGAAATTGAAGGTCTAAAATTAAGCTCACCTATTTTCTCATTTATATAAAATACTCTTGCTGTATCATAGGAAGCTCCTATTTTTAAAAGTGAAGAATTAAGATCAAATGGATTGTTAGAAAATAAACTTGAATAAGGATCTGAGTATCTATCCTTTATTGAGTATGTAGAAAAAAAACTAGGAGTATATTTAATAGTTGAATCTTCTTTCAAATCAATTGATTGAGATGAAAGTGGAATATATTTTAGATTTAATAAAACTAAAATACAAAAAACTTTAAAATATTGATTCAAAGTATTTCTTTTAGATATTAAGATCTCTTCAGTACCTCTTTGATCAAATCTTCAAGAGAAATATCATTATTCCTCTCTAAAATATCATTAATATGTTTTTCAACAATATTTTTAGAAATACCTAAAGAAGATAAAGCTGATAACGCCTCATCTTTAATAGTATTGTCAATATTGTCATAAAATTTATCATGATCAATATCGTCAAATGAAACTTTATCTTTTAATTCTAAAATTATTCTTTCAGCGGTCTTTAGGCCAATTCCTTTTACTGATTTTATTTTATTCGTATCAGAACTTAATATTGCTTTTTTCAGTTCATTAGCTGATAGAGATGATAATATCATAATTGCAGTACTAGGACCAACACCATTTATTGATAAAAGACTTAGAAATGTATTTCTTTCACTCTCACTATTAAATCCAAAAAGAGTATGAGAATCTTCTTTTACATTTAGATATGTATAAATAAATATATCTTTTTGATCTTTTAATTTTGAATAAGTTCTTAGAGAAATATTAACATCATATCCAATTCCATTAACCTCAATAATTATTTTTGCTGGATCAATATGAATTTTTTTACCTCTTAAGAAAGAAATCATAATTCAAATGTCATTAATATCGAAGATATTTCTTGCATCAACCCTCTTTTTTTTAGTCCAGGTGCATAAACGTACCCTTCTAAGTAATAGATTCTTTTTAACTTAGAATCATAAATTATTTTACTAAAAAAAGGACCTCCCGCAGAAATATCACTTAGTTTCCAAAGTCCCCTAGATTCAATAGCTAGGTTTCCTTTAAAATTAACTTTACTCGACTGAATAGGAAACACATCTTGAATATCCATAAATATATCAGGTTTTTCAAAATCTCTTAAATATTTCTTTGAAATGTAATTTCTTATAGGTTTTATATTAATATCTTCAGAATTAAATACCTCATAAAAATTTTTTAATTCGCTGTTGGAATAATCTTCATAGTAAAGGAATATATTTTTTTCATATTCCAAATCAAGCTGTCTTAACCAAAAAAAGTTAGAATTTTCTTCATTAATATTTTTTGCTAAATCATAACCATAAGGAATTTTAATTTTAATATTATGATCCAATGAAATTTTATCAATTAATTTTTTTTCAACTTTTCTAAAAATTTCATTATCAACTCTTTTTTTTAATTCATCATCAAAAAATTTTAAAATAGAATTTCTATTTTTTTTAATCTTTGTGTAAAGATCAAAATCATTTTTACCAAAAAGATATAATATTGCCTGACCTTTAGCGTATTGGTTTCTTCTTACAAAAGAAAAAAGTGATGAATCATTTTCAATTTTAATTAAAGATTCTGAATTAAAATTTCTCCTTAAAATATCTGAGTCTAAACTTTTTCCTTCTAAAGAAAATGCAATCACTATATTTTTTGCATGTTTTAATATACTATTAAATTTCCTTGGCTTAATATACCTAAGGTCATATTTAGGTTCAGGTTGGGGTAGTCCTGAAATATAAGAAGAATAAATATTTACTAATTCTCTTCCTATTTCACCCTTAAATTTAGTAGAATCCATAACGATTAACATTTCGTTATTTTCTCCAGAGGCATTTGGGAGAAATGACGGATTACTAATCCCTGATTTTGGTTTATCATCACATGAGTATATTAGGATGAATATTAAAATTAAAAATGAAATAAACTTTATTCTACCAAGCATTATTTAATATTTATAAATATTAATATTATTTTTAAAAAAAAATCTAAATAATATGAGTAACGAAACTTTAAACATAGCTATTACATCATGTTTTGCTAAGATAGCAAGAGTTGACGGAAGTATTGGTAATGAAGAAATGGATATTATAAACTCAAGCGAAATATTAAAAAAATATAAACACGGAAATATTGAAAATATTGAAACAAAAAATTTCTTTAATAAAATTCAGTCTGAGTACGGTGATAGTATCAAAAATAATTTAGATGATAATGAGAAAGAGGTATTCATTGGAGAACTAGTAAGCTTAATTAAAGCTGATAATAAAGTTCATGATCACGAATTCTTTCTTTTAGGGCATGTTGCAAACAGTATAGGTTATAGTCCTGAAAAAGTAGCAGAAATTATAAAAAATAGAGGTATTTCTGGCAGCAAGTCGTCTGGCTGGTTTTCTTGGTTATTTAGATAAATAAATAATTATTTTTTATCGGAGTCGGAATTAGATTCCTTTTCAATTTCTTTTTTAATTTCTCTAGAAGCATCTTTAAATTCCCTAATTCCCTTACCAAAACCTCGAAAGATCTCAGGTATTTTATTAGCTCCAAAGAAGATAACAACAATAAGGCCAATTATTATCCATTCCCAACCGCCTGGCATTCCTATAGCAAAAATTAAATCCATAACTTAAATTTATTTGTAAATATAGCAAAATCATTTTTTGATAATCCAATTTTCTGGATTCAACTTAATATTATTTTTCCATATTTGAAATTGAAGCTGAGTAATACCATCATTATTTGTTACTAAATCAGCAATTTCTTGGTTTTTTGATATAATATCTCCTTTCTCAACCTTCAAATTTTTAAGCTTTGCATAAAGTGTATAATACTCTCCATGATTGATAATTATAACGTTATTCATTCCAGGAATAAATGCTACGGTAGATACCTTACCATTATAGATAGCATATACTTTTGAGGATTTTCGAGTTTGAATGTCAACACCGTCATTTTTTACTTTAATATTTTTAATTATTGGATGAGGATGTTCTCCAAATCTATTTGAAATAAAACCTGACTTCACTGGCCAGTCAAACTTCCCTACATTTGCCTCAAATCCTTCAGTTATCTCTAAAACATCAATTTCCTCATCATTATTTTTAGTAAGAGCTTCTTTCTCTTTCCGGATTATATCTCTAATTAATTTGTCAAGATTTTCTAGAGCTACTTTTCTCTCAGAGATTTCTTTTCTCAAATTTCTCTGTTTTTTACTTAGATCTGATATTGTTTTTCTCTGTCTGCCTTTTAATTTTTGAAGTTTATTATTTTCACTTAATTCCTCTTTTAGTAATTTTTTTTGCTTCTTATTTGTATCTGATAAATTATTTTCTTGAAATTCTAACTCTGCATATACTTTATTTATTTCTAAAATCTGATTTTTTCTAAATTTAGAATACTGAAATATATAATTGAATCTCCTATACATTTGATTATAGTCTTTCGAAGAAAATATATATGTTAATTTATCAAGTGATGACCTAGATTTATATGAAGAATAAACCATATCTGAATATTCCTTATTTAGAATTCTAAGATCTCTTTTAAGAGAATTTATTAGGTTTCTAATTACTATTATTTCATTGGATTGGACTTTAATATCTTCTCTTAAATTTGATATTAGACTTTCTCTATTTCTAATTTGCTTATTAATAACATTTAATCTTCCAATAGTTATATTTTTAGATTCCTCTGTTTCCTTTAAAATTGTTTCCGCTTCTTTTATTCTTAATAAATTATCATCTCTTTCCTTTTCTAGTGAAATTATTGACTGCTGAGAAAATATATTATAAAAACATGATAGAAAAAAAATAAGTAAGAAATCAAATTTTCTTGAGTGCATATTTTGATGGTATATTGAAAGGGAATTTTAATGGACGATTTGTTCTTTCAACTTCTTTAAAATTAAAATTAATATTTGTTATTACAGGTACACTACTATCATCAAGATAACTAACAGAGGTAAATAAATGTCTTCCTGGAAAAAGTATCTTTCCAAGAGGTTTGAAATTTTCATAATCTACAGTCAACAAGTAATTTGTTATTTCATCAAATAATATTAGTTTTTCAATTTTTGATGTTTTTGTATTTACTAGGTTCTGAGACTGAATAGATTCTTGCTGCTGAATAATTTTAAAGTAATTTCCCTCTTTTCTAATTATATCAGAAATTGATATTTCATACAATAAATTTCCTGTTAAAGCAGCTTCAAGCTGATCAAAACTTAGTTTCATTTTGAACTCTTTTTCAACTATATCTAAAGAAGATTTAATTACTTGTTTATTTACCCTATCTATTATAATAAATTCATCTCTTGTAATCATACCCCTAGCAGCCTCAACACCAAGAGCTACTCTTACTGAGAACCAAATTTTAACCCCATTTTCTATTCGCATATTAAGAGTTGCATTAATTAGCTGATTCTCATTTTTATATTGGATCTTTGACTTAGTAGATAAAAATTTATAATCTAGCTCTTCAATAACAAAGTCATCAATTTCAACTTTTGATGACTCTTGTGGAACAAAATCCTTCTTACATGACGCAAGTAAAAATATGAGAAATAATAGAGATAATTTGTTAAATGACATTTTTGCAAAAATAATATAAAATTCTTTTTAGAATCTAATATCTCTTCTTAATCTCCTTTAAAATCAGGGCATCTTTTCTCAAGAAATGCTTTTATTCCTTCCTTAAAATCTTTAGTTGAAGTACATTCTGAAAATAATTTGATTTCGTGCTTAAAACCATCAATATCATCAGCATAAAAATTATTTACAGATTTAATAACATTTTTTATTGCGATAGGTGCCTTTCTCTTTATTATTAAAATTAATTCTTTGCATTTCTCCATACCAGAATTAAAATCTTTAGTAACATAATTAACAAGACCGAATTTAAGTGCCTCTTTCGAAGAAATCATATTTGCTGTTAACATCATCTCTAAGGCTTTAGTTTTACCTATAATCTGAGTTAATCTTTGTGTTCCACCATATCCAGGTATTAGACCAAGATTTATTTCAGGTTGAGAAAATTGGGCATTCTCAGTTGCAACCCTAAAATGACAAGCTAAAGATAATTCACACCCACCACCTAAAGCATAACCATTAACTAAAGCAAATACTGGGATACTCATATTTTCAATTAAGTTAAAAAGAGAATGTCCGTTATTACAAAACTCAGAGGAAGATGATTCATCAATTTTATTGAATTCTTTAATATCTGCTCCTGCAACAAATGCTTTTTCTCCAGAACCAGTAATAATTACTCCAAATTTATTTTTAGTATTTGAATTAATATATTCAAAACACATCTTCAATTCATTTATAGTTTCTTGATTCAATGCATTGAGATATTTAGGTCTATTAATTTTTATAAGATAAAAGTCTTGCTCAATTTCTAGAATTAAGTTATTATAATTTTTCATTTCAATTTTACTTTTAAATTTTTAATCATAATTGAGATAGTTTTATTTAAATCATATTGAGGCTTCCACAACCAGTCAATTCTTGAGAACTTATCATTTATTGAAGCAGGCCACGAATCTGCAATTTTTTGTCTGAAGTCAGGATTATATTCAACAATGAAAGTATCATCAATCTTCTTTAACTCTTTCTCAATAATTTCTGGAGAAAGACTAAAACTAGCTAAGTTATAACTTGATTTAACTGATAATTTTTTCTTGTCAGCTGACATCAACTTATGTATAGACTCAATTGCATCATCAATATAGATCATAGGAAGCATAGATTTTTTATCCAGAAAACAATTATATTTTTCCTTTTTTAAAAAAGAATAAAAAATTTCAACAGCATAATCTGTAGTTCCTCCACCAGGCAAAGTATTTGAGCTTATAATTCCTGGGAATCTCACACTCCTGACATCAGTATCATATTTAGAGTTATAATACTCACACCATCTTTCTCCAGCAAGCTTACTAATTCCGTATACAGTTGCAGGTTCTTTAATTGAGAACTGATCTGTTTCAATTTTAGGAGTATTAGTTCCAAAAACAGAAATTGAACTAGGCCAAAAAACTTTTTCAATAACTTTATTCCTAGCAAGTTCTAAAACATTAAACAAAGAATTCATATTTATATCCCATGTTAACATAGGATTCACTTCACCTTTAGCAGATAATATTGCAGCAAGATGGTATATTTCTGAAATATTATAATCTTTAACAGCTACTTCTAATTGACTATAATTCAAAGCATCTAGCTGTAAGTAAGTGAGACTACTTTTTGATTTTTGTTTTATATCTGAAAGAATAATATTATCGGCATCTATTTTACTTTCTAAAAAATTAGATAACTCTGATCCAAGTTGTCCTTCAGATCCAATAATTAGTATTCTACTCATTATGGGTTATAATTATTAATTTATAATTTACATAAAATATATAAACTAAATAAAATAAAAAAATGTATAAAGATTTTAAAGTACATCTAGTAAATGAAATTGAAAATACAAAAAAGGCAGGTCTCTATAAAAATGAAAGGATAATTACCTCGCCTCAGAGTTCCGTTATAAATACTAATAATCAAAAAAATATTATTAATCTATGTTCGAATAATTATCTAGGATTATCATCTGATGCATCCGTTCTAAAAGCCGCAAAAGAATCTATAGATACTCATGGTTATGGTATGTCATCTGTTCGATTTATTTGTGGAACTCAAAATATTCACAAAAAACTAGAGGATACAATAAGTGAATTTTTAGGAACAGAAGACACAATTTTATATGCTGCTGCTTTTGATGCTAATGGCGGATTATTTGAACCATTATTTGGGCCCGAAGATGCAATTATATCCGATGAATTAAATCATGCATCTATTATTGATGGAATAAGATTATGTAAAGCATCTAGGCATAGGTACTTACATAACAATATGGAAGATTTAGAAGAAAAACTTAAAGAAACGCAAAATTCAAGAGCAAGAATTATAGTTACTGATGGTGTTTTCTCAATGGATGGTACAATAGCCCAATTAGATATTATCTGTGATTTAGCAGAGAAATATAATGCCTTGATAATGATTGATGAATGTCATTCTACAGGGTTTATGGGTAAAAAAGGAAGAGGTGTTCACGAATTAAAAGATGTGATGGGTAAAATTGATATAATAACAGGTACCCTTGGGAAAGCCCTTGGAGGCGCATCAGGTGGCTTTACATCTGGAAGAAAAGAAATAATAGATTTATTAAGGCAAAGATCAAGACCATACCTTTTTTCAAATACTTTAGCACCTTCTATTGTAGGAGCATCGCTAAAAGTATTTGAATTATTAAAAGAAGATAATTCTCTAATCAATAGACTTCATGAAAATGCTAAATACTTTAGAAATAGAATGGAAGATATAGGTTTTGATATTGTAAAGGGAACTCATCCGATTGTTCCAATAATGTTATATGACTCAGTTATCGCAAAGGAAATGTCTGAAGCATTACTTGAAGAAGGTGTATATGTTGTGGGATTTTATTTTCCAGTAGTTCCAAAAGGGAAAGCTCGAATAAGAGTTCAACTATCTGCAAGTCATTCTAAAGAAGAATTAAATTTAGCAATTGAAGCTTTTCAAAAAATAGGAAAAAATTTAGATATAATATAGTTTAATTTAACTCTAAATCAGTCTCTAGATACTCGTTAATAATTGATCTTAAATTAACAATAGAGATATTGTTATTTATCTTGCCATCAAAAAATGTAGATATAGAATTATGTTCCTCTGAAATTACAATTGCTAATGCATCAGTGTCTTCAGATATACCAAAGGCTGCCCGATGTCTTAGTCCGAAATTCATTGGAAGATTTTGATTTTCAGATACGGGCAAAATACATCTAGCTGCAACAATTTTACCATCGTAAATAATAGATGCTCCATCATGTAACGGACTTTTCTTATTAAAAATTGATAGAAGTAATCTTTTTGAGAGTTTAGCATCTAAAGGCTCACCTGAATCAGAATAATATTTTAGCTCTGAATCTTTAGATATAACTATTAGAGCACCATTTTTATTCTCAGAAATAAGCTTACAAGAATCAACAATTATACTAACAAGATTATTCCATTTATACTTTTTCTGATTTGAAAAAAATGGAGTAAAAATATCAAAAAGTCTTTTATCTTGAATGTAATTTGTCTTACCAAGAAATAAGAGAAATCTCCTAATTTCTTTTTGAAAAAGTATTAAAACTGCAAGAACCCCTACTCCCATAAACTGACCTAAAATATTTGTTAGTAATTCCATCTCTGAGGCTCTAACTATAAGATAAAAGAAATAAAGAATTAGAAATCCTATAAATATCCTAATTGCTACGCTCCCTCTTAATAATCTATATATATTATATAATAATAAACTAACTAGAAATATATCTATGAAGTCAATTAATCTAATTTCTAAAAAACCTATATTCAAATTAAATATCATCCAATTAAATTATTATGCTCTTTTATATCATGGACCCTAATAATTTCAGCTCCTTTTTCAATAGCTAATTTATTCATTTCAAGCGTTCCTAGTAATGAGTTTTCAACTCCATACTTTTTTCTTATAAAAGACTTCCTAGACAATCCAACAAGAATTGGTAGATTAAATGTATTAAAGACATTTAAATTTTCTAAAATTTCAAAATTTTGTTCAAAATCCTTTGCAAAACCAAAACCTGTATCCAAGATAATATCATTTATTCCTAATGAATTAAGCTTATCTATTTTTTTTCTAAAGTAAGTCATAATATCAATTATTACATCTTCATAATTTGTTTTAGACATCATGTCTTTTGGAGTTCCTCTCAGGTGCATCAAAACATATGGCACATTATTTTCAGATATTACGTTATACATATTTGAGTCATAACTTCCGCCCGAAACGTCATTTATCAGATGAGCTCCTTCTCCTAAAGCCCTACTAGCAATTTCCGATCTAAAAGTATCTACTGAAATTAATTTTTTTGGAAATCTATTAACTGATTCCTTAACTATAAATTTAATTCTGTCCCATTCTTCCTCTAGGGATATCGAATCCGATCCAGGCCTTGTAGAACATCCACCAATGTCAATAATTGATGCACCTTCCTCTACCATGTTTTCTAGTCTTTCTATTGAAGAATCATTTGTGTTAAATTTTCCCCCATCATAAAATGAATCTGGTGTCATATTTAGAATACCCATTATTAATGGTTTATTATACTCAAATAAATTTCCTCTAATATTTAAAGATCTTTTGATTGATATTTGACTCATTTTTAATTGCTATTTCATATTTTTGAAAAAATTAATAATAATTTGGAAACATCTACTATAAGCGAGTATAAAGAAATTATTAATATCTGTAAAGATATTTATTTAAAAAAGTCAAAAGATTATGGCTCTGCTTGGAGAATTTTAAGAACTACTTCTTTAACTGATCAAATATTTATAAAAGCTCAAAGAATTAGATCCACTCAAGAAAAGAAGAAAATGAAAGTTGAGGAAAAAATTGAAAATGAATTTATTGGAATAGTAAATTATTGTATCATGGCTATTATACAAATTGAGTATGATAAAGATGACATAGAAATTAGTTTAGAAGAATTAGAAAAACTTTATGATTTATATTCTGAAGAAATAATGAATTTATTATCAAATAAAAATCATGACTATGACGAAGCTTGGAAAGAGATGAGAATTAGTTCTATGACCGATATCATTTTAATGAAACTATACAGGACAAAACAAATAGAAAATAATAATGGTAAGACCTTGATCTCTGAAGGAATCAAAGCAAATTATCAAGACATTGTTAACTATTCCGTTTTTTGTCTAATTAAACTATTAATTTATAAAGAATGAGATTTATTTATACACTTTCCAGATATTTAGTTGGACTATTATTTATTTTTTCTGGACTTATTAAAATTAACGATCCTGTAGGAACCCAAATTAAATTACAAGAATATTTTGAGGTATTTAGTGCAGACTTTGGTTCTGTTTTTGAAATTTTCATTCCATACGCACTTTTATTATCTGTATTCTTATGTACACTTGAAGTTGTTATTGGGGTAGCTCTTTTGATGAATTATAAAATAAAAATAGTATCTAAAATTACATTAGGGCTGATTTTATTTTTTACATTTTTAACTTTTTACTCTGCGTATTTTAATAAGGTAACAGACTGTGGTTGCTTTGGAGATGCTATTAAACTCACACCATGGGAATCATTTTACAAGGATGTTATTTTACTAGTTCTATCTGTAACAATATTTTATATTTATCCGAAATTAAAAAATCAGAAAGGATACTTATATCTTAAAATTTTTGACGACAAAAACTTTAGAAATGGTGTAATTGTTACTGTTACATTTATATGTTTAATTATAAGCTATTCAGCAATAAACTTTCTTCCTTTTATAGATTTTAGAACATATAAAGTAGGTAACTATATTCCTGAACTTATGGAGCCAAGTGATGAATTAAAATATAGTTATGTGATGGAAAAAGATGGAAGAACTTATGAGTTTGACAGCTATCCTTTAGATAATAGTTTTGAATTTAAAGAATTAAAATTACTTAACCCGGAAGCAGAACCTAAAATTACAGATTATAGTTTATGGAATGATGAAGGTGATTATACAAAGGAAAGTTTTTTAGGAAATAAATTATTTGTAATAATTCACGATGTTAATAAAATTAACTTCAATAAAAATAAACTGAATAAATTCATTTCAACTTTAAAATTATTAAAAAGTAATATAAATTTTTGGGTAGAAACTATAATAATAACATCTAGTGATGAGAAGTCCATTAATACTTTTAAAAAAGATCATGGGCTAGAAATAAAAACTGTATATGGTGATGCCACTGTTCTTAAAACAATGATAAGATCAAATCCTGGATTTTTTCTTATGAGAAATGGTATTGTAAGAGGAAAATGGCATCATAATAGTTTTCCTGAACCTAAAGAAATTTTAAATAAAGTAAACATTTCAATTTAGATGAGTCAATTCTTTATTGTAGGTATGCCTGGATCAGGAAAATCTACAATGGCTAAATTTCTAGCCTCTAAGACTAAATTTAATTGCCTTGATCTAGATGAAGTAATTGAAAAAATGTTAAAAAAATCTGTTTCTGAAATTTTTAGAGATGAAGGTGAAGATCATTTTAGATCTTTAGAAACTAAATTTTTAAAAGAAATTATAAAAAAAGAAAAATCATTTATTTTATCTACAGGTGGAGGAACTCCATGTTTTAATAAAAACATGGAATTAATGAAAAAAAATGGAACTACAATTTTTTTAAATACATCAACAGATACTCTAATTGAAAGAGTTAGAAGAAAAGATAAAAGACCTCTCTTTAATTCTAAAAATATTGAGGAAACAATTAATCATATGTTTAATCAGCGTATTAAATATTATGATCAAGCTGAATTTTCAGTAAAAGATAACAATAGAGAAAAAACTTTATCTATTGTTAATTCTAATTCCTAAAGTTAAAGATATCTCTTTATTTTTAGTTGAAAAATCAGCTAAAGGCTGATTTGAAAAAATCGGATAAGGAGTAATATATGATTTGTTATTAAAAACAGAATACGTCAAATCAATATTAAAATTTTTAGCTAAGTATCCTATACCTAAACTCCTTTTAATAAGACTATTATCTATTAAACCTTTAAATTTATTGGGATCAGCTAAAAAATTATATCCAGCTCTTAGATAAAAATTGTTATGTCTTCCCTCTGCTCCGATTCTGTAATTTATAGCTAAGGATTTATAAATATTTTTTATTTCTTGATTGTCTCTATAAGAATCGAAATCATAAGATTGAATAAATGAAGATGTATAATTAATAAAATCAATATCAAAAGAAATGAATCCATGCTTTTTAATGAAGTAAGATGAACCAACAGTTAATTTTGAGGGAGAGGTGAAATTATATTCAGCAACATTCAAAGCTGTACCTGAAACAGCACTTCCTAATACAGTATCTTCTGGCTGAAAATAATAATCGAAGTAACTTGTCTCAAGCTCACTATTTAATTCTTCCTTCAATAAAAATTTGGTTTTTGATTGGTAATTAAATCCGATATTTAATTCATTAATCGGCTTGAATATCATACCAAAAGAAATGGATGATCCATTTCCAGTAATTTTAAAAAAATCTCTCAAAATCAAATAATCTAGTATACCCTCAAATTCCCATTCTCCATTATCATTCAATATTTCATAGTTACTTTCTTGAAATAGTCTTAATTGATCATAATTTATAAAATAAATATTTGAACCTAATCCCATATAAAATTTATCATTAAAATTTAAACCTGCTGAAATTGAAAACTTAGACATGTTACCATTATTTGTAATCCTTTCTTCTTGTAATGGAAATCCTCCAACAAAAGAAAAATAGGAACCTGGTAAATCCTGAGATGGGTTAATTAAGTAATGATCATACGCTTCCTGCAGAAGCCCAATACCTGAAATAGGTTGAGAATTTGAAATTTGAGATAATGGAACTCCCTGGGAATCACTTAATAAATAATCAATTATTGAATTATTATCATTATAACCTCTGTAATATCTTTCATTAGAAAAATCCTTAATAACATTATAAGTTAACCCAACATTAAATTTTGGACAGTCTTTACATTCATAAATTGGATCTCGAACAAAATGACTTCTATTTCTCACAGGTAATAAAACAGAAATGTTATCTATTTTATCAAATGATCTGTCGGAAAAGGATGATTCATTCATGTATTGAGATGTACTCACTTTTGAAATTGACTTATAACTTATCGAAAATAATTTTTTATTAAAAAATCCGACTCCGGCTGGATTTATTGAAATAGAACTGACATCACCACCTAATGATGATGAAGCTCCTCCTATGCCTTTAATTCTTGAAGAACCACCATTAAAATGATGACTGAACTTCATTACATCTGAATAATAACCATATTGACTGTATAAATTATTATACGATATTAAAATTATAGTAATAAGTAGCTTAAAATACTTACTCAACAAGAAATTAAATTTAAATGAAATTAATTATTTCGTCCTCTGGATGATCCTCCAGAACTTCCAGCGCTTACAGTACTTCCTACGCCTGAGCTTCCACCTGAGCTTCTACCTGAGAAAGTAGCTCCTCCACCGTATGAGTTACTACTTGAACCAGAAGACGAAAAACTACTATTTCTAGATCCACCGGAATAAGGTTTAGTTCTATTACCTATATTACTAATACCGGATCTTGAGCTACTATAATTAGATGGTTTCGAATATGCGCCTCTTCTTCCGTTATTATCAGAAGAATAATAACCACTTCCACTACCTCTTAGTGATCTTTCACTATTGTTAGAGATAACATTATTAATTGCATTAACTCTAGAGGAGTAAGATCTGTTTAAATTATCAGACCTTCTATTTGAACTCTGATTATAATTAATTCTTCCTGATCTAGTTATATTACTATCTCTTCCTGATTGTCTATCTCTAAAATATGCATTTTGAGTTTCATCAATACTTTCATTATTATCTTTTGGAATAATTTTGTTTGTTATTCCTGACTCTCTTTTTCCAACATATCTATCTACTCCATCAAAATTATCTTTTATAAAAACTCCACCTCTTCCACCTCTAGGTCCTTTAACTACAACTCTGTCTTGATCATTATCAATAAGTCCTGAAACATACATATGATTATTTCCTGTGAAGTGCTGAAGTCCTCCACCTGTACCATTAATAGTCCAAATCCATTTTGGATAAGCCTGTGACCACTGATAACTCTGAGACCAATAACAAAGACCATAAGTTGCCACTCCAGGGTGACGTATGTTAAACAATGAAGGTGACATCATCGGATTTATTGAAGCCAGATATGGATTAGAAAAAAACATCATTGGATCATAAGCAGCTAAAGCTCTAATTCCATATAGATTTCTTGGCATCCAGAAATTATTATATGAAGTAATTCCATTAAAACCAAAAAAGCTAATGTCATAAGGGTTCATCATATAGTAATAACTAGGTCTAATTCTACCGTACATAATAAATGTATTAAGATCTAATAATCTTTTACTAAAATTTTTACTTCTAAATAAATTATCTCTATCGTACTTTAAAGATTTTATATTATTGCTAGACTTAGTAGATAAATTTTTATTAATTGTAACATTAGATCTGTACTTTGATATTACATCAGAGTTAATTTTATCAGAATTATTTATTCTGGTTATACCAGATCTGTATCTTAATAAGATAGTTTCAGCTGGAGAGATTTTCTTTGTTTTTTTTGCTACCCTATCTTTTTTGTTAAAGTACATGTCATCATTTTCTTGAGCAAACGATGAAAATGTAGGAATTAAAAATAAAACGAATAAATAATATAATTTTTTAATCATAGTTTTAATTTTAGCTAATAAACCAATTTTAATATACAAATATTTAACGATAAAATATAATTTTATTGTTTCTAAAGTAGATTATAACAATTAAAATTGTGTAAAATTTAAACTTATGCCTAAAGGTTTACCAAGCAGAAATAAAGACTTTTCAGGGTGGTATAATGAACTTGTTAAAAAAGCTGATTTAGCAGAAAACTCATCTGTTAGAGGTTGTATGGTTATTAAACCTTATGGATTTTCTATTTGGGAAAAAATGCAGTCTATACTTGATTCTATGTTTAAAGAAACTGGACATCAAAATGCCTATTTCCCATTATTTATTCCAAAATCATATCTAAGTAAAGAAGCAGATCATGTAGAGGGGTTTGCTAAAGAATGTGCGGTAGTGACTCATTATAGACTAAAATCAGATCAAGATGGTAAAGGTGTTATAGTAGATCCAGATGCAAAGTTAGAAGAAGAATTAATAGTAAGACCTACCTCAGAAACAGTTATTTGGAACACATATAAAAACTGGATTCAATCATACAGAGACCTACCTATATTAGTAAATCAGTGGGCTAATGTTGTTAGATGGGAAATGAGAACTAGACTTTTTTTAAGAACTTCAGAATTTTTATGGCAAGAAGGACATACTGCTCATGAAAATAAAAAAGAAGCAGAAGAAGAAACCTTAAAAATCCTTAACATATATTCTGAGTTTCTTGAAAAAACAATGGCAATTCCAGTTCTAAAAGGTATTAAATCAGATAATGAAAAATTTGCTGGAGCTGAAGAAACATATTGTGTAGAAGCATTGATGCAGGACGGAAAAGCACTCCAGGCTGGCACATCTCATTTTTTAGGTCAAAATTTTGCTAAGGCTTTTGATGTACAATTTGCTACATCTGAAGGTAAGAAGGAATATGTGTGGGGTACTTCATGGGGTGTTTCTACTAGGTTAGTAGGAGCATTAATTATGACTCATTCTGATGATAAAGGTCTGGTTTTACCACCTAATCTTGCTCCTATTCAAGTTGTCTTGATTCCAATTTTCAATTCAGATGATGAGCATATAACGATTACTAAAAAATTAAATGTAATTGGAGAAAAACTTAAATCTAAAAATATAAGTTTTAAAATTGATGATAGAAAAAACTTCAAACCTGGTTGGAAGTTTTCGGAATATGAACTTAAAGGTGTTCCATTAAGATTAGCATTAGGACCTAAAGATTTAGAAAATAATACTATAGAAATTGCAAGAAGAGACACATTAGATAAAGAGATAATAAAAGAGGAAGGCATTGAAGACAAAATCGAAGAACTTTTATCTAAAATACAGAAAAACTTATTTATAAAGGCTAGTAAATTTAGAGAAGAAAATTCATCAGAAGTAGATAATTACGAAGACTTTAAAAAAATATTTAAATCTCAAAATGGATTTGTTTATGCGCACTGGGATGGGACCTCTGAAACTGAGAATAAAATAAAAAAAGAAACAAAAGCTACTATAAGATGTATACCAATGGATTATGGGAAAAATCCCGGAAAGTGTATAGTTTCAGGAAAAAAATCAAATGGTTTAGTAGTATTCGGTAAAGCATATTGATTATGGAAATACTAATTTTGACATTATTACTAATATTAGGTATAATTCTAATTTTAATTGAAACATTATTTATTCCTGGCACTACAATTTTTGGAATTTTAGGAATTATCTCAATTTTTTCATCTGACTATTTATCCTACGTATACTTTGGGGCGGAATTTGCAATAATCTATTCAATTATAAATTCAGTTGTCTGTCTTGCAATTATATTATACTCATTAAAATCGAATACATGGGATAAAATATCATTAAAAAAAGTTCACAAGGAAAGTATTAACAAAAATCGTTATGAAGAATTAAGTATTGGTGACATAGGAAAATCAACTTCATCATTAAAACCCTATGGAAAAGGTAAATTTAATAATAAAACTTATGAGATAAAGTCATCAGAAAATTTTATTGATGAAGGAAAAAAAATAAAAATAATTAATATCTTACAAGACAAAATTTTAGTAAAAAAAAGCAGATAAAATGGTTCTAACAGCCTTACTCATAGTAGGAATAACAGTTTTAGTATTTATATTTCTTTACTTTGTTCCCGTAAATCTTTGGATAACAGCACAATTTTCAGGAGTTAAAATCGGTTTACTTGAATTAGTTTTTATGAGAGTTAGAAGGGTTCCTCCTTCAGTAGTTGTTAATTCACTAATAACCGCAACTAAAGCTGGTTTAGTTATAAAAGATGATATTGAGTCAGCAGGAAGAGTTTTGAAGGGGCCGGACTTAGAAACTCATTATCTAGCCGGTGGTAATGTCCCACAGGTAATTACTGCACTAATATCTGCAGAAAAAGCAAATATGGAACTAACATTTAAGCAAGCTACAGCTATTGATTTAGCAGGTAGAGATGTATTTGAAGCAGTAACTATGTCTGTAACACCAAAAGTGATCAATACTCCTAGTGTTGCCGCTGTAGCTGCGGATGGGATACAACTAATTTGTAAGGCGAGAGTAACAGTAAGAGCAAATATTTCTCAACTTGTTGGTGGTGCTGGCGAGGAAACAATTTTAGCAAGAGTTGGTGAGGGTATAGTTTCATCTATTGGTTCGTCTAAATCACACAAAGAAGTTTTAGAGAACCCAGATAGAATATCAAAATTAGTTCTTGAAAGAGGTCTTGATGCTGGAACCGCATATGAAATATTATCTATTGATATTGCTGACATTGACATTGGAAAAAATATTGGAGCTATTTTACAAACTGATCAGGCTGAAGCAGATCTAAAAGTTGCAGAAGCTAAAGCTGAGGAAAGAAGAGCAATGGCTGTAGCAGCAGAACAAGAAATGATTGCTAAAGCACAAGAAGCTAGAGCTAAAGTAATTTTAGCTGAAGCTGAAGTGCCTAAAGCTATGGCAGAAGCTTTCAGGCAAGGTAATCTAGGTATAATGGATTACTATAAATTCCAAAATATACAGGCTGATACTGGAATGAGAGAAAGTATAGCTGATGATAAATCAAAGGAGTCTGGTGGGAAAACTGATAAAGGATCTAAGTCGGAGTAATCAACCCTTTATTTATTAAATAATTTTTAATTATACCTCTTGGTATAGGAAGATATCCATTATTAAATTCTAACTTTTCTTTATGGGTAGTTTTATAAAGATGAACATAATAACCTGAAACTTTAGAAATTTTTATGCAATCATCAACATCATACAAATCATCGGTATGAACTTGATCATACCCAACTAGTAACTCATCTTTAGCTCTCATTTTTATACTATTTGTATCTGATCCAACTAAAAATTTACTTTCATGTAGCTCTTCAAATTTATTCTTATCGTATCCACCTAAATTAATAAAATATAAACTGTTATTTTGGTTAGGCCTTTGTTTAGATAACGTTATTTCATAACCATCAATATACTTTAATTCAAGCCATGAATCAATATGAAGCCTTTTCACATCACCAAACCATTTATTAAGAATATCATCGTAGCATTTTGTAATTTGATCAGCACATGTAAATACAACATCATGTAATTCTATATTACATTTTTCTGCTCTTCCTCCTAAAAAAATAGCAAATAGTTTCATATAAAGTAATTTATAAAAAAAAAAGCCTCTTAAAAAAGAGGCTTTAAATAAAAATCTGGCAACGACCTACTCTCCCACCTGTTACAGTAGTACCATCGGCGCTAATGGGCTTAACTTCTCTGTTCGAAATGGGAAGAGGTGGACCCCAATGCAATAGTCACCATAAAATCTTAATATCGTAACATGTTGCGAAATGTAGAAAATTAATATTAAAACAGTTTAGTGAGGAAGTTACGGGTAATTAGTACTGCTCAGCTATGACATTTCTGCCTTTACACCTGCAGCCTATCAACGTCCTAGTCTCGAACGTCCCTTAAAAGAAGCCTCATCTTGAGGTGAGCTTCGCACTTAGATGCTTTCAGCGCTTATCTCTTCCAAACGTAGCTACCCGGCGGTGCAGTTGGCACTACAACCGGTACACTAGAGGTCTGTCCAACTCGGTCCTCTCGTACTAGAGTCAGGTCCTCTCAAGCTTCTAACGATCACAACAGATAGGGACCGAACTGTCTCACGACGTTCTGAACCCAGCTCGCGTGCC
>JAYNOQ010000005.1:0-42387 GCA_038113315.1 Flammeovirgaceae bacterium
ATATTATAAGAAAGAACAAGATTAGGTTAATTAGAGATGGAATTGTTATATTCACCGGAAAGATAAAACAACTTAAACGGTTTAAAGAAGATGCAAATGAGGTAAAGTCGGGTTATGAATGTGGCATTAGTATTGAAGACTTTAACGATATAAAAGTTGGTGACATTATTGAATCTTTTGAGATTCAGGAAATTAAAAGAAAGCTTTAAATTTGAAATTATGGCTAAAGAAAAAACAAAATATACAGCTAAAGAACTAGCAGAATTTGAAAAACTTATTTTAGAAAAAAGAGAGAATGCCCAAAAAGAATTGGATTTTATAAAAGAGTCTTTATTAAGAAGTAATTTATCTGGAACTGATTCTACACAAGGCGCACTAAAAACTCTAGAAGATGGCGCAGACACAATGGAGAAAGAAAGTCTTAGCCAACTTGCAGGAAGACAACAAAAATTTATATCAAATCTAGAAAAAGCTTTAATTAGAATAAAAAACGGAACTTACGGAATCTGCAAAGACTCTGGTAAATTAATAGACAAGAAAAGATTAAGAGCCGTTCCTCATGCTACTCAGTCAATTGAAGCTAAACTTAAAAGAGGATAGAAATTGAGCACACTTGAAACAAAAATTGAATCTCTCATATTTTGTTCACCAAAGCCGATTAAAGTAACTGATATAATTAGAGCCTTTTCGGAAAGTGAAAGCAAAAAATATGACGAGGAAGAAATACATAACTCATTAAAAAAATTAAAAGAAAAATATATTAAAAGTGATTTTTCTTTCGAGATAATTGAGTCAGGAGGTGGATATCAATTCCTAACAAAAAATGATTTTTCAAGACTAAATGAAATACTTTTAAAACAACAATCAAGAAGAAGGCTATCAATTTCTGCTCTTGAGACTTTATCAATTATAGCTTATAAGCAACCGGTCACGAAATCGGAAATTGAAAAAATAAGGGGAGTAAATTGTGATTATACTATTCAGAAGTTATTAGATAAAGAATTAATTTCGATTGATGGAAAGTCTGATAAAGTTGGAAGGCCACTAATATATTCTACCAGTGATAAATTTATGGATTATTTTGGCATTAATAATTTAGATCAATTGCCAACAATAAAAGATTTTCAGAGAGAAGAGAACTCTATCGGTGATGAAGAAGAAGTTTAGTTCTGATTTAACACGTTTAAATAAATATATATCTCAATCTGGTTTATGTTCAAGAAGATCAGCAGATAAATTAATTTTAAACGGAAAGGTAAAAGTTAATAATAAAATATGTCAAGAGCTTGGAACTAAAGTAAGTATAGGTGATAAAGTAATAGTTGATAATAAGCTCATTAAGCCAGAAAAAAATATTTATATCTTATTAAATAAGCCTAAAGATTATATTACAACAAATAAGGATACTCATAATAGAAAAATAGTTTTTGACTTAATTAAAGGAGTAAATGAGAGGTTATTCTCAGTCGGAAGATTAGACAGAAAAACTACAGGATTACTATTACTAACAAACGATGGGAATATCGCAAAAAAATTAACTCACCCTTCTTATAGAATAAAAAAAATATACAGTGTCACACTAGAAAAAAATATTTCTGAAATAGAAATAAATCAGATTAGGAAGGGAATAATTATTGATGGTGAACTAATTAAAGTTGATAGAATAAATAGGCTTGTAAAAAACAATGAGTTAGGTGTTGAAATACATATAGGTAAAAATAGAATTGTAAGAAAAATATTTGAAAGTATTAATCATAAAGTTTCAAAGTTAGATAGAGTTCTTTTTGGTCCTTTAACAAAAAAGGATCTTCCAAGAGGAAAGTGGAGAAAATTAAAAGAACAAGAAATAAGAAATTTAAAAATATTCACTAAATAAAGCGCTTTAAAAAAAATAATTACAATAAAATTATTATCTTAATGTCTCATGAGACATTGTCCAGAGGTTAAAATTAATTTTAATAAAAAAAGATCTTTTTGTTACTATAATTTTAATGGTAAAAGAGTTAAAATTTATAATTGGAAATCAAGTAATATAAATATTGAACCAAATAAAGAAATCAATCTAAATAAAAGAAAAAAAGAGCTTTTTAAGTTAAAAAAAGCAATAGAAAAAGACTTTAAAAGTACAGCATTAAGTATTGAAAAAAATTTATATGAGCAAAGTATTTTTAATGAAAGAATTCCAATATCAATATTTGAACACCCAATAGAAGGCTCAAAATATGCTGCAAAAGTTATAGCAAATACGATATTAGATAAACAAAAACTAGAAGAAAACTGCATTCTAGGTTTGGCAACTGGCTCATCCCCCATTACAATATATTCTGAACTAGTTAGATTACATAAGGAAGAAAACTTAAGTTTTAAAAACGTCATTACATTTAATTTGGATGAATACTGGCCAATGAAAAAAACCTCTAGGCACAGTTATCACAATTTCATGTTTGAAAACTTATTTAATCATATTGACATTGACCCAAAAAACATCAATATTCCTAATGGAGATGTCTCATCTAACAAATTAGAAAAATACTGTTTAAAATTTGAAAATAAAATAAAGAAACTTGGAGGTCTTGACCTTCAACTATTAGGTATCGGCAGAAATGGACATATCGGATTTAATGAACCTGGTACTTTAAAATCTTCTATTACAAGAAAGGTGAAGATTGAGCACACAACAAGATTTGACGCAGCAGAAGAATTTGGCGGAATAGAAAATGTTCCTAAAGAGGCAATTTCTATGGGAACGAAAACAATACTCGGCGCAAAAAAAATAATTTTGGTAGCATGGGGGTCTAACAAGTCTAAGATTATAAAAAAATCTGTAGAAGAAAACGAGAATGATATTGTTCCCGCTTCGTTACTTCAAAGCCACAGTAATACATTATTTATTTTAGATAAAGATTCAGCTTCAAGCTTAGAAAGGTTTATATGTCCATGGATTTATACAGATATAAATAAGCCTCCAATTAAATCTCTGAGTACAACAATTATTGGCTGGACAAAAGAAAATATAAAAAAAGCTGTTATATGGTTGTCATTAAAAAAGAAAAAGCCGATCCTTTTTCTAACAGATGAAGATTATAACGAAAATGGCATGGGTGGCATTTTTGAAAAATACAAATCATCTTATGAGACGAATATAAATGTATTTAATATGATACAAAATACAATAACCGGCTGGCCAGGAGGAAAACCAAATTCAGATGATTCTTCAAGACCCGAAAAGTCAACACCTGCTATGAAAAGAATAATAATTTTTTCTCCTCATCCAGATGATGATGTAATTTCTATGGGAGGGACTTTTGATAGACTAATCCAGCAAGGACATGATGTTCATGTGGCATACCAAACTTCTGGTAATACTGCGGTTTGGGATGAATACATAATGGAGATTTTTGAGCAGAATGATAATTTATTTAAAGAAGCTTCAGCAAATAACATTTTAACAAAATCATATAAAAAATATTCAAAAGAAATTAAAGAGTATATTGAAGAAAAGGTTGATAAAGAAGGATTTAAGATTTTAAATGAAATAAAAGGTTCAGTTAGGAAGTCAGAGGCATACCAAGCTTGTAAATTTATGGGATTAAAAAATAAAAAAAAGATACATTTTCTTGAAATGCCTTTTTATCAAAAAGGAGATAAAAAAAGAAAAGATATATCTAAAAAAGATATAGATATAGTCAAAAACTTAATCAAAAAAATCAAACCACATCAAATTTTTGCTGCGGGAGATCTAAATGACCCCCATGGAACACATAGGCTATGCTTAAGGTCTATTTATAGATCAATTGATGAACTTAAATCATTTAAATTTATAAAAGAATGTTCTGTCTGGTTATACAAAGGAGCATGGCAAGAATGGAAAATAGACGACATTGAAATGGCGGTTCCTTTAAGTCCTGATCAAATTATTAAAAAAAGAAAAGCAATTTTTAAACATAAATCTCAAAAAGATGGCGCTGTTTTTCCTGGAGATGATCCAAGAGAATTTTGGCAGAGAGCAGAAGAAAGAAGTGCTAATACAGCAAATATATATTCAGAATTAGGCTTTGCTAAATATGCCGCAATAGAAGGGTTTAAAAAATATAGAGACTAGATTTCCAATGATTTTGAAAAAAATCTTAAAATAATTATTCCAATCGCTATAAAACTCATTCCTAAAATAGCAGCGGAATCTAAAATCTGATTATACCTAAAATATCCTATCAAAGAAATCAATAAGATCCCCATACCGCTCCATATAGCGTAAGTTATTCCAACTGACATTTCTTTTAAAGTTAGAGACATAAAATAAAATGTTAAAGAGTAACCAATAACTACAATAACAGATGGAAAAAATTTAGAAAAACCTTGAGATTCTTTGAGAGCAGATGTTGCAATGACTTCAGTAATAATTGCAATAATTAAATATATCCATTTCATAAGGTAGTGGTGCTGGGCGGATTCGAACCACCGACTCACGGATTTTCAGTCCGATGCTCTACCAACTGAGCTACAGCACCTGATGAAATATCTGCAAACCTAAGTAAATAAACATTTCTCACAAAATTATTATTTTTTTAAATTACACTTGATTTATGAATTTAATTCCACAGTTATTATTTCTTGTTTTATTAATTTTTTCTGGATACATAATTTCTAGAAGAATTCAATTCATTAAAAGAAACATTCTTCTTGGAAAGAAAAAATACAGTACTAATACTGATAAAAAAACTAGAATTAAAAATTTAATACTCATTGCCTTTGGTCAAAGTAAAATGTTTAAGAGGGTTATTCCAGCAGTACTCCATTTAATGATTTACTCTGGTTTTATAATAATTAACATTGAAATATTAGAAATAATTATAGATGGCCTTCTTGGAAAACATAGAGTTTTTGCTGAAATAGGAATGCCTTATTACAATATATTTATCTCTATCATTGAATTTTTTGTTGTACTTGTTCTCATTTCATGTTTCTTTTTTTTGATTAGAAGAAATGTTCTTAACATCAATAGATTCAGAAGTAACGAACTTAAGGGTTGGCCTATTCTTGATGCTAATTTGATTTTAATATTTGAAATTATTTTAATGGTAGCGATCTTAACGATGAATGCCTCTGACCTGGCTCTCCAAGATTTAAAAGAATATCCAGACACAGGAAATTTCTATTTTTCAAGTTTTATAAAACCCCTATTCAATGGTGTGAGTATTAGAACATTACTAATAATCGAGAGAGTATCATGGTGGATACATATCATAGGAATTTTTCTTTTTGCTATTTACGTTTCATATTCTAAGCACCTTCATATTTTTCTTGCTTTTCCTAATATCTACCACTCCAATAACCAAGCCTTAGGTAAAATGACAAATATGGATAGCATAACAAATGAAATTAATACTATGATGGGTAAAACCACAAATGATGAGAATCAAGAGATGCCTTCTAGATTCGGAATTAAAGATATTGAAGATTTGTCTTGGAAAAATTTAATGGATGCATATTCTTGTTCTGAATGCGGAAGATGTTCTTCTGTATGCCCACCAAATATTACTGGAAAAAAACTCTCGCCAAGAAAAATAATGATGGACGTTAGAGATAGAGCTGATGAGATAGGAAGAAAAATTGATCAAAATGAAAAGTATGACGATAAAAGCTTAGTTGGTGATTACATAAGCTATGAAGAAGTCTTTGCCTGCACCTCATGTAATGCCTGTGTTGAAGAGTGCCCATTAAATATAAACCCCTTGGATATAATAATTGAAAGTAGAAGATATGCTGCTCTTGAGGAATCAAATCTCCCTAATGAGTGGAATTCTATGCTACAAAATATTGAAACTAATTTCTCACCTTGGAAGTTTCCAATTAATGAAAGATCAGACTGGTATAAAAAATAATATGAAAGTAAAAACAATAACTGAATTTTTAGACTCTAATCAAAACCCGGAAATTTTATTTTGGGTTGGTTGTGCAGGATCATATGATGATAGATATAAAAAAGTAACAAAAGCATTTGTTAGAATATTAAATAATTTAAAAATAGATTTTGCAATTCTTGGTGATGAAGAAGGTTGTACAGGGGATCCAGCGAGAAGGGCAGGGAATGAATATTTATTTCAAATGCAAGCATTAAATAATATTGATAAACTAAATAAATATAAAATTGAAAAAATAGTTACAATGTGTCCTCATTGTTTTAATACAATTAAAAATGAGTATCCTGAACTTGGAGGAAATTATGAGGTCTTACATCATACTGAGTTTTTAAATGAATTAATTGAAAACGGTAAATTAATTTCAGAAAGGACAGATATTACTATGACGTATCATGACTCATGTTACTTGGGCAGAGGAAATAAAATTTATGAAGCTCCACGAAAAATAATTAATTCAATTACTGATAATTTGGTTGAAATGAAA
This sequence comes from Flammeovirgaceae bacterium, assembly GCA_038113315.1. Taxonomy (GTDB): domain Bacteria; phylum Bacteroidota; class Bacteroidia; order Cytophagales; family MED-G16; genus MED-G16. Next base: position 6,406 of record JAYNOQ010000005.1, read on the forward strand.
AGAACTAAAGAAAATGGATTGTGTTGTGGGGCAGGAGGATCACAAATTTTTAAAGAATCAGAAGCTGGAAAAGTAGAAATCAATATTGAAAGAATGAATGATGTAGAAAAAGCCAATCCTGAAACAATAGTAGCTGCTTGTCCATTCTGCATGACAATGATGAATGATGGGTTAAGAGAAAAAAACCTTAATTCTAAAATAGAGGTAAAAGACATTACTGAAATTATTGAGGAAAATCTAAAAAAGTAAATGTACGTTGATTTAGATAATATTGATGGAAATGCAAAGTGTTGGATTTACACACTTAAAAAAAATTGCAAAAATGTAAATGAACAAATTCATAAATTTTTAAAAAAAATATGTGAAAATTGGATGACACATGGAAATAGTGTTAAAGCTTCATTTGACGTTTATGATAATAGGTATATTATTCTTTTTGCAGAGAATAACATTAGTGGGTGCTCAATAGATGATACTAATAGAATGGTTAGAGAAAAATTAAATGAATTAAATATAGAGATAATGCCTAACTCTAAAATAGGTATCTTTAGCAATAAAAAAACAGTATACTATGACAGGCTCCCATTGCTTGATAAAATAAAAGCTAATGAAATTTCAATTAGTGATAAAATGATTAATACGACAATTCGAACAAAATTTGATTATGATAAAAAATGGATTGTTGAAATAAATAATTCTTGGTTAATTAACTTTATAAAATGAGTCAATTTTCTTTAATATTTATCCTTTTTGTATTTATCAGCTCTTGTGTAACTACAAAAACAGCTATAAAGGATTTTAATAATGCTGAATACTATAATGCCGCAACAAAATTTAAGAAAGTCATAAAAGAAGGTGATTCTAAAAATAGTTTCCTTTTAGCTGAAGCACTTAGAAAATCAAATAGATTATGGCAAGCTCAAAAATACTATACTGATGCAATAAATAACGGGTACAAAGAAGAGATAGCATATTATTATTTAGCCATGTCCTTAAAATCAAATAATGCATACGATCAAGCAGATTCATTAATTTCAAATTATTTACTTATGGGTAATGATGAGAACATTTTGAGTTTGATGAAAAATGAATTAAAAAATATTAATAATTTAAGAAAGTATCCAGACACAAGTTATTACAGGGTGAAAAATTTAGAAGCAATAAACACAGAATTTGCAGAATATTCACCTTCTTTTTCAAATGACAAACTATTTTTTGTTTCAAATAGATTGTCTGAAAAAATATATAGTGGAACAGGAACACCATTTACTGATCTATTTGAAGTAAAAACACGAGGTGCTAATGTAGACTTAAATTCATTAAAAAAACTGGGTGAGAATATAAATAATGAAAAAGTTAATGCGGGTTCTATTACTTTTTCTGAAGATGGAATGTACATGATATTCGCAAAAGGCAATGATGGTAAAAGCTCAGGAAGAAACAATGTCGATTTATATTGGTCTAGATTTAGAAGAGGTGGCTGGACTAATCCAAGACTTTTAAATGTAAATACATCAAGAAGTTGGGACTCTACTCCATATTTATCAAAAGACGGAAAGACATTATATTTTGCTTCTAATAGGGCTAAAGGTTTTGGAGGAACAGATATTTATAAAGCAAATGTTAATAGAAGAGGCAGATGGATTAATATTCAAAACTTAGGCCCTGAAATAAATACCCCTGGAAATGAACTATTTCCCTCTGTAACAGAAGATGGAAGACTTTATTTTTCCTCAGATAACCATGAGGGTTTTGGTGGTTTAGATATTTTTGTAGCGTCAAGGAAAGGTGGAGAAATTACAATTACAAACCCTGGAAAGCCATTGAATTCTAGAGGTGACGACTTTGGAGTTAATCCTTATAATCCAACAAGAGGATTTTTTACATCAAATAGGGATGGAGGGAAGGGTGATGATGATATATACACATTTATAAATAATGACCCCAATCTTAAAATTGTAAATTATATACTAAAAGGAACAACTCTAACTCAAAATACCGATGAAAAAGATCTCTTGATATTGGGTAATAGCAGCGTAAAATTATTGGATAATCAAGGTACTGTAATTGAAGAAACATTTACAGATGATAATGGTCAATTTGAATTTAAAGTATATTCTGATGAGGATTATATTTTAATTGGTGAAAAAGAAAATTATTTCAGTACAAGAGGAGATTTTTCAACTATAGGAAAAGAATTAGATAAAAGTAAGCTTGTTGAGTTTATAACAAATGTTGAATTTGAAAAGAACTTAATACTTGATAGAATTGTTGTTAATAAATCTATTGTCTTAGATAATATTTATTACGATCTTGATAAAGCAGATATACGTAAAGATGCTGCATTAGAACTTGACAAACTAGTTGTTATTCTTGAAGATAATCCAAACATAAGTATAGAATTAAGTTCTCATACTGACGATAGATCATCTGTAGAATACAACCAAGATCTTTCACAGAGAAGAGCTGAATCCGCAGTTTCTTATATTTTAAGCAAAGGAATTGATCAAAGTAGAATTCGTGCAAAGGGTTATGGAGAGTCACAGCTAATAATACAAAATGCACAAACTGAGGAAGAACATCAAATAAATAGAAGAACAGAATTTAAAGTAACAAGTTATGAGTTTATTGACAATTCAAGTGATGAAGACGACGAAGAGAAGTTTTTTAATATCAATAATTAGAAATAAATGTCAAAGAGATATTTAGAGAGAGGTGTTTCTTCTCAAAAAGAAGATGTTCACAAAGCAATTAAAAATCAAGATAAAGGATTATTTAAAAATACATTCTGTAAAGTAGTCCCAGATATTTTATCTAAAGACCCAAATTATTGTAATATAATGCATGCTGATGGTGCAGGGACAAAATCCGCTCTAGCATATTTATATTGGAAAGAAACTGGAGATATAAGTATCTGGAAAGGGATAGCTCAAGATGCTCTTATTATGAATGTAGATGACCTTATTTGTGTAGGGGCAACTAATAATATAATAATGTCTTCTACTATTGGAAGAAATAAACACTTAATTCCTGGAGAAGTAATATCAGAAATTATTAAAGGAAATTCAGACTGTATCGATATGCTAAATAAATATGGCATTAAAATAGTATCAGCAGGTGGAGAGACTGCTGATGTTGGTGATATTACAAAAACAATATTGGTTGACAGTACTGTGATAGCTAGAGAAAAAAGAGATAAAATAATTGAATGTAATATTAAAGAGGATAATGTAATTATTGGGCTTTCATCTAGTGGTAAGTCTTCTTACGAGGAGGAATTTAATAGTGGAATTGGAAGTAATGGTTTAACATCTGCTAGGCACGATATTTTATCTAAAGTATATGCTAAAAAATATCCTGAAACCTATTCACCTGAAACAAAAAAGGATTTTATTTACTGCGGCAGAAACCTTTTGACTGATAAATGCGAAACACATGAAAATATTGGAAAATTACTTTTATCACCAACAAGAACTTATGCTCCAATTATCATTAAAATTTTAGAAAGTTATTATAAAAATATTTCAGGGATTATTCACTGTACAGGAGGTGGACAGACTAAGGTTTTACATTTTGTAAATAATAAAAAGATAATTAAGGATAACTTATTTAAAGCTCCAGAAATTTTTAAAATAATTCAAAGAGACACGAATAGCTCCTCTAAAGAAATGTATGAGGTTTTTAATATGGGGCATAGAATGGAAATATATTGTGATTCAAGTATTGCAAATGATATTATATCAATATCTAAAGAATTTCAAGTTGACGCACAGGTTATAGGATATGTTGAAAATTCAAATAAAAATTCATTAATAATTAAATCTGAAGGAGAAACTATAGTATATTAAACGGATAACCGGTTAAGCAGTTATAATGATAAGGAATAAATCAAAAAACATAGTAAACAAGCTTATTAGTGTATGTGGAGACAGTAATGTATTGACTGAAAATTGGAGCAAAGAGACATATTGTAAGGGATGGAGATACGGAAGCGGAGATGCAATAGCTGTTGTTAAGCCAGGGACTTTACTGGAAATCTGGAGAGTATTGAATATCTGTAACGAATCCAACCTAATTATAATAATGCAAGCGGCTAACACAGGGTTAACTGGTGGATCAACACCATATGGAAAGGGTTATGATCGTGACATAGTCATTATTAACACCATGCGAATAAATGATATTCATATAATAGATGATGCAAAACAAATAATTGGACTAACCGGTAGTACTTTATTTGATCTTGAAAAAAAATTGAATTCATATGATAGGGAGCCCCATTCAGTAATTGGCTCAACTAGCATAGGAGCTTCTATAATTGGTGGCATTTGTAACAACTCAGGGGGTTCATTAGTACAGAGAGGACCATCATATACTGAACTGGCTTTATATGCAAGAATAAATAAAAAAGGAGCTTTAGAATTAGTAAACGAACTAGATATAAAGCTAGGTAATAGCCCTGAAGAGATACTAGAAAATCTACAAAATAAAAAATATGATAAAAAAGATATCTATTATTCTGATAAAATAGCTTCAGATAATAAGTATTCTCAAATAGTTAGAGGAATTGACTCTAAAATACCTGCGAGGTTCAACTCCGATGACAGATTGTTGTACGGAGCATCTGGATGCTCGGGGAAAGTGGCAGTTTTTGCTGTAAGACTAGATACCTACCCTAAGCCTAATAAAAGTCAAGTTTTTTATGTTGGAACGAATAATACTGATGTATTTTGGAAGATCAGAAGAGATATTCTTTCAAAATTTAAGACATTACCAATTTTAGGTGATTACCTACATAGAGATTGTTATGATGCGGCAAAAAAGTATAGTAAAGATAACTTTATTGTAATTGAAAAATTAGGAACTAAATTTCTTCCAACACTTTTCGAACTAAAAAGGAGTGTAGATTTAATTTCAAAAAAATTAAGCTTTTTACCAGATAAATTGTCTGATAGGATCATGCAATTCTTTAGTACATTGCTGCCTAATCACCTTCCAAAGAGAATGGAAAATTTTAGAAATTTATATGAACATCACTGGATAATTGAAATGGGAGATGATGGTATTGATGAAGCAAAAAAATACTTCAGTACATTTTTTAAAGATAATGATGGTGATTTTTTTGAGTGTAGCAATAAGGAAGCAAAAAAAGCTCAGCTTCATAGATTTGTGTCTGCAAGTGCTTTTGGACGCTATCAATCTTTATATGAAGAAAAAATTGGTGGAGCTATGTCACTCGATGTTGCATTCCCAAGAAATGAAAAGAATTGGTTTGAAAAACTACCCGATGAAATAGATGAACTAATTGAATTAAAATTATATTATGGCCACTTATTTTGCCATGTGTTACATCAAAATTATATTTTAAAGAAAGGTGTAGACCCTAAGAAACTTTTAGAGAGATTATTGAAAGTTTATGATAAGAGAGGTGCTGAATATCCTGCAGAACACAATGTGGGTCATGAGTATAAAGCAAAATCTAATCTATTAAAATTTTATAAAAAACTAGACCCAACTAACACCTTTAATCCTGGAATAGGTAGATCAAGTAAGAAAAAAAACTGGAAATAGATTACTTGTTTATTTAAGTTATTATAAGTAGCCCAATTTGAAGAAATTAGAATATTTTTTGATAGTATAATTGTTTTCTTATATTTGCATCGCAAAAAAAAGAATATGATTAGAGTTTCAATAAAAGAAAACGAAGACATAAATAGAGCCCTCAAAAGATTCAAAAAAAAATTTGAGAAAGCTCAAGTCATAAAGGAGTATAGAAATAATACGTTTTATACAAAAAAGTCTGTTTCATTAAGAGAAGAAAAACTTAGAGCTAGCTACGTGCAAAGACTAAGGTCCAAAGAGGCATAAATTTATTATCTTTCATCATCAATGAAAGATTCATTCATTAAATTTTTAAGACAGGAAAAAAGGCTAAGCAATCATACTATCATAAGTTATGATACTGATATTAAGCAGTTTCAGTCTTTTTTTAGAGACTACTCTTCTAACCAAAAAATAGAAGTTGCCGATAGAAGAGCTATTAGGTCGTGGATAGTTGAACTATCCCTTAAAAACTTATCTGCTAAATCTATAAACAGAAAAATAGCTACACTTAAATCATTCTTTAAATTTCTTATTAAAAGAGAAATTATCGAAATAAATCCAACAACTAATATAAATTCTCTTAAAACAGATCAAAAAATACCAAACTTTTTTAAAGAAAAAGATATCAATTATTTGTTTGACAACTTAAAAGTTGAAAATAATTTTGAAGGACAAAGGGACCTGTTAATTTTAGAATTGCTTTATGGTACAGGCATTCGATTATCTGAATTAATAAACTTGAAAGCTAATAATGTTAATATAACCAAGAAAGAAATAAAAGTTCTTGGAAAAAGAAATAAAGAAAGAATCATTCCTATCTATGATCAGGCTATAAATCAAATTCATAAATTCATAAACAAAAAAAATGATATTAAATCGGATCATGAATATCTTTTATGTACAAAAAAAGGAGATAAGTTATACCCTATGCTAATCTATAGAATTGTAAAAAAACATTTGTCTTCTTTAATAAACAGCAAAAAATATAACCCTCACCTATTAAGGCATACATTTGCAACACATATTTTAAACAAGGGAGGAGATTTAAACTCTATAAAAGACCTTTTAGGTCACGAAAGTCTAGCGGCAACTCAGGTATATACACATAACTCAATTGAAAAATTAAAAGAAACATTTAAAGCCTCACATCCCAGAGCTTAAAAATTTGTCGACAGAAACAATAAAATCTTTCTGGTTTTCAGCATGAACCCAATGACCAGCGTTTTGAATGTCCTCAATTAAATAATTTTCAAATTCATCTTTCAAATTATTTCTATCCTCCTTATCAAAATAATTTGATTTTTCTCCAAGCAGAAAAAGTGTTTTCTTCTTAATCACCCTACTTAAATTAATTTTAGCAGAGATATCAGATAGTTTTTTATGTAATAAATTAATATTTGGAGACCACTCAAACCCATCAGGGGTTCTTTTTAGATTTTTTAAGATAAAGTTTCTTTCCCCTTCATTTTTAATGATTGAGGAAATTAAAGAATCGGCTTCATTCCTTGATTTTATTTCATGTAAGGGAATAGAATATATTGCTTCAAAAATATGTGCAAATCGATTTGAACTATAAGTCTTATTAGCAATATCAACAATAATAAGTTTATCTATTTTTTCCTCATACATCTCTATATACTTAAGAGCGAGTTTACCTCCCATCGAATGACCAATTATGGAAAAATGACTAAGTCCATTATGAGTAAAAAAAGAATCTAGATCATTTGACATACTTTCATAAGAAAAATCATGAGTGTGATATGATTTTCCGTGATTAGGCAAGTCAATAATATAAACTTTGTATTTACTAGCGAGATACTTAGATACAGTAATCCAATTATCTAATGAGCCTAAAAGTCCATGAAATATTATTAAAGGGCTCCCCTCTCCAAATGTTTTAAAATTTAAAGTCATATAGACTTTATTTTTGACTTATATAGCTTTATTGTTTTTTCAAGTCCATATATTAATGAATCTGAAATTAAAGCATGTCCAATTGACACTTCATGTATTTCAGGAATTGACTTTTTTAAAAAGTTTAGGTTTTCTAAATCTAAATCATGACCAGCATTAATTTCTAAGCCATTATCTAATGCGTATCTAGATGATTCTATATAATCCATAATTGCTAAATTTTTATCTTTTTTAAACAATTCCGCATATGTTCCTGTGTATAACTCAATTCTATCAGCCCCCCACTCAAGAGCTAAATCAACCATAGAGAGGATTGGATCAATAAATAAAGAAACTTTTGATCCATTTTTTTTAATTGTAGAGATAACCTCAGAAAGATCAATATCAATATCAGACTTTTTCCAACCTCTATTTGAAGTAATTACGTCTGGAGCATCTGGAACTAAAGTAACTTGCTCTGGCTTTATATCATTTATTATCTTGATGAACCTATCATCAGGATATCCTTCTATGTTGTACTCTGTCGTTACCACTTTTGATATATCATAAGCATCATTTAAAGTAATATGTCTTTCATCTTGGCGCGGGTGTACAGTTATACCGTCAGCTCCAAAACCTTCAATTTTTTTAACCAAACTAATAATGTCTGGATTATCACCTCCTCTTGCATTTCTTAACGTAGCTATTTTATTCACATTTACACTTAATCTGGTACTCATTAACTCAGTATTTAATAAATTTGTATAAAAAAATTATGAGCCTCAAAAATACTATAGATAATCAAATAAAAGAATCTATGTTAAATAAAAGCAAAGATAGGTTGGTTGCTTTAAGAGCAATTAAGTCTGCTATTCTTCTAGAAGAAAAAAATGGCGGATCAAATAAAACAGAAGATGTGCAAATTTTAATGAAATTAATTAAGCAAAGAAAAGATTCTTCAGAACTTTACAAAGAGCAAAATAGACATGACCTATCAGAGAAAGAAGAAAGTGAGATTAAGATTATACAAGAGTTTCTACCAGAGCAAATTACTGATGAGGAACTAGATATTGAGCTAGATAAGATTATAAAAAATCTTAATGCAGAGTCTATCAAAGATATGGGAAAAGTAATGGGTGTTGCTTCAAAAACATTATCTGGAAAAGCTGAAAACTCAAGAATTGCTCAAAAAATTAAAGAAAAATTAAATTGAATATTATTGATATTTTCTTTGCATTTTTCTTAATATACTTTTCTTATAAAGGATTTAGAAAAGGGTTTATGTTAAGCTTAATTGGTTTTTTTTCAATATTCTTTAGCATTATAATAGCACTTAATTACTCTCATATTATCTCAAGCATTTTATTTAGTTTTTTTCCAACATCAGAAAAATTAGCATTGGGCTTTATCTCTATAGTATTGACTTTTTTTATTAGTACATTCTTAATACACAAAATCACAAAAGCAATAAAATATATTTTAGACATGACACTAGTAGGTATTATAGATGATATTTCTGGAGCCTTTTTTGGTTTTACTACTACAGCAATAATTATAAGCTTTGGAATTAATATTTTACAGTACTTTGATATTACTATTTTTGAACAAGAGATAAAAAATTCAATTATAAGTTATTATCTATTTGATTTAGCCCCTAATACATTTGCTTTATTTGTAGACTTTTTTCCTTCTTTAGAATTTATAGTTGAAAGTCAAAAAAATAATGAAACAACAACATAATGATAGACAATAAACTATATTTAGAAAAAGGAAATGGGGACCCAATTATTCTTCTTCATGGATTATTTGGGGCCTTAAGTAACTGGAAAACAGTTGTCAATAAATTCTCAAAAACACATCGAGTAATTATACCAAAAATACCTTTGACTGAGGTCGATGTTAAAGAAGCCAATTTAGAATCATTAACTAACTATGTGAAAAAATTTATTAATAAACAAAAACTTAAAAACTTTATACTTATAGGAAATTCGCTAGGTGGGCATATAGCATTAATTTATAGTATATTATATCCAAAAAATGTAAAAAAACTTATATTAACTGGTAGCTCTGGTTTATATGAAAATTCTTTTGGGGGCTCTTTTCCAAAAAGAGGAGATTATAAATATATAGAAGATAGAGTAAATCACACTTTCTATAACCCTGATATATTAACAAAAAAATATGTTGACGATATCTTTAAAACCCTTAATGATAATGCTAAGTGTCTAAATATTATCACTATTGCTCGATCTGCACAGAGAAATAACCTTGCTAAAAAATTATATAAAATTAAATGTCCAACACTTTTAGTCTGGGGCCTCAATGATACTATAACTCCCCCTTCAGTAGCACATCAATTTCATAAATTAATTTCTAAATCTAAATTAGTATTTATTGATAAATGCTGTCATGCTCCAATGATGGAAAGTCCAAGAAAATTTAATGAAATTATCAAACCATTTATTATTTCAAAATAATGATAGTCGGAATAAACGGAATAAATATTACTGGAGAAAAAAGAAAAATACTTAAATCATTAATAAAGTTATTAGAAAATAAAAAAATTAAAATTCTTTTTTCAGAGCAATTAATAAAGTCTTTCCCTAACGACAACTTTAAGGTTTACAGTTTAAATACAATTAGAAAAATTGATTTTATAATAAGCTTTGGAGGAGATGGAACATTACTAAATACAGTTACACATATAGGAAATAAAAAGACAAAAATTTTAGGAGTTAATGTTGGTAAATTAGGGTTTCTATCATTCGATGTATATGATGTTTTTGAAAAACTAATTGATGATATTATTAATAAAAACTACTCACTTGAAAAAAGATCTTTGGTTTCTTTGAATCATAATGGAGGAAAGATTAGTGAGAATTTTGCACTAAATGAAATTTCCATAATTAAGAAAGATTCTTCTTCAATGATTAAAATTCATTGTTTTATAAACAATAAATTTATTTGTACTTATTGGTCAGATGGACTTATTATATCAACGCCTACAGGATCAACGGGCTATTCACTATCATGTGGAGGGCCAATTTTAACTCCCGACACTAACAACTTAATAATTACCCCAATTAGCCCTCACAACTTAGGGTTAAGAAGTATTATAATCTCGGACTCATCTAAAATTAAACTTCAAATTGAAAATCAAAAATTTAATTTTTTAGTTTCAATGGATTCAAGGTCATATACATTTAAAGGTGAGCAAACCTTTGAAATTGAAAGATCAAAATTCGATGTAAACCTTATTCATCCTAATAACTTTGATTTTTTTGAAACTTTAAGAAAAAAATTGAATTGGGGATTAGACCTAAGAAATTAAAAGAAATTTAATTTTATTTCGTTATAGCAATTCATGAAACTTAAATTAATAATTTTTCTCTTACTAACTTCAAACTGTTGTCTTTCTCAGTTTTTAGAACCAGGCATTAGTGTAGGCTTAAACTCATATTCTGGAGACATTAAAAGAGGATACTCACTCAACTCAAGTTCTCCGGGAATAGAAATATTTAATAGGTTTAATTTAAGCTCACATCAAACATTTAAAATATCATATAAAAGAGGCGGAATAAAAGGAAAAGACATTATAAATGACGCATTATCAGATAATAGAAATATGTGGTTCAAAAGTAAATTTTCTGAGTTTTCAGTAAAGGTAGAGTATAATTTTCTTGACTATTTTGATGAAATAGAAAGAGAGAACTTTACACCATATCTACTTTTTGGAATAGGTGGAACTATTTTACAAAATTTAACTATTAGAGATAATGTATTATCAGAAAATAAAAAATTCCTAATTAATCTACCTTTTGGAATGGGATTAAAATATTTAATAAATAAACAATTTTCGTTAGCACTAGAATTTGAAATTAAAAAAACATTTTATGATAAGATAGACGGCTTGACTGGAGCTAACACGAATGATGTTAATAATATAACAGGCTTAGATTTCAACAATACTCAAAAAAACTTTCAGTATGGAAGCGGTAATAACAATGATTTTTATTACTTCACAGGAATAAGTCTTAGTTATATTTTCTACAGGATTCCGTGCCCAAAAAATTCTGCACCTTATAACAGTATATATTAAATTAGTATTATGAAAGCCACAGAACATATTCCTAAACACTTAGCAATAATTATGGATGGCAATGGCAGGTGGGCAAAGAAAAGAAACGAGAATAGAATACAAGGCCACATAAAAGCAAAAAAAAGTGTAAGAGAATCAATTGAATTCTGCGTTGAAAAGAAAATAAAATATCTTACCTTATTTGCTTTCTCAACTGAAAATTGGAAAAGACCGAAGCTTGAAGTTCAAGCTCTCATGAAATTACTTCACAATGTAGTAATTGAGGAATTAGATAACTTAAATGATCAAAATATAAAATTAAAAGTAATTGGAGACCTAAGCCCTATACCAGAAAAAACTAGAAAAAGCTTAGAGCTAGCTACTGATAAAACTTCTAGTAATAATGGCTTAAACCTGATCCTCGCAATAAATTACTCTGGAAAATGGGACATATTAAATGCTACTAAATCGATACTAGAAAATAAAGAGAAGATTGATTTAGCTAATTTTAACGAAAAAGTTTTTGAAAAAAATTTATCAACATTTAATATTCCAGATCCGGAATTAATAATTAGATCTAGCGGTGAGGAGAGAATAAGTAATTTTTATCTTTGGCAAGCCGCTTACTCTGAATTATACTTCACGGATATTTTGTGGCCCGATTTTAATAAAAATGAATTAAATAATGCTATTTTCGAGTTTCAAAATAGAAACCGAAGATTTGGAAAGTTGTAAATTATGAAAAGACACATTCTGATTATTTTATTTTTTCTACAATCAACCATTGGGTTTTCCCAAATTAGATATGACTTAAATAACGAACAGCAAATTGCAATAAGCTATACAAACCCTAAAACATACGAGGTAGCAGAGATAGAGGTAATAGGAGAAAAATATTTAGATGAAATAGCTCTAAAATCTTTATCTGGAATAAAAGTTGGCGATAATATTTCTATTCCTGGAGAAGCTATATCAGGAGCTATAAAAAAATTATGGAAACAAGGAATTATAGGTGACATTAAAATAGTTATAAATAAAATTGAAGATGAAAAAGTTTATTTGTCTATTGTATTGAAGGAAAGGCCAAGATTAAGCACTTTCGATATAACGGGAATTGGTAGAACTCAAAAAACCGAATTATCAGAAAAAATAAATTTAATAAGAGGAAGAATTGTTACAGATGCTGTATTGAAAAATACTCAAAATATAATAGAAACATACTTCAAGAAGAAGGGATTCTATAATGTTGATGTTGCAATAAAACAAGAACTTGATACCATTGTTGCAAATAGTATAAAGCTGGATATAGATATAGCAAAAAACAAAAAAGTTAAAATAGATAATATATCTTTTGAAGGAAACACTAATTATTCAGATGCGAAGTTAAAAGGTAAGCTTAAAAAATCAGGAGAAAGAGTTAGAGTTACTCTATTCAAAGAAATATTTAATAGAACCTTATCTCTAATTAATCCAAAAAACTTATTTGGTGCAAAAAATGGAATAAAACCTAATGATGTAATTGATTTTGTGACGGATAATGCAAAAATTAATATTTTAAAATCTAGTAAGTTCATAGCTTCTGAGCTTGAAAATGATAAAGAAAATTTAATATCATTCTATCAGTCAAAAGGCTATAGGGATATCAAATTTTTAGATGAAAAAGTAATTAGAAATGGAGATTATATTGATCTAAAACTAAGTATTGATCCAGGTAATAGATATTATTTTAGAAATATTAACTGGACAGGGAATTATATATATGATGAAGGGGTTTTAAATGAAGTTTTAGGAATAAAACCCGGTGATATATATGATACTGAAACATTAGAAAAAAAAATTACATATAACCCAAACGGATCAGATGTTTCTGGTTTATACCAAGACAATGGATATCTATTTTCAAATATCCAGCCTATAGAGGTTGGGATTGTTAATGACTCTGTAGATATTGAAATGAGAGTATACGAAGGAGCTCAAGCAACAATTAATAAGATATTGATTAAGGGAAACGATAGAACTAGTGATCATGTAATAAGAAGAGAGCTTAGAACAATACCTGGACAAAAATACAATAGGTCTGAGTTAATTAGAACTCAACGGGAACTTTCACAATTAGGATATTTTGATCCTGAAAATATAAATCCTATTCCTGTTCCAAATCCTCAAAATGAGACTGTTGATATAACATGGGAGGTGGAGGAGAAACCTAGTGATCAAGTTGAACTATCCGGCGGATGGGGTGGATACTTCGGTTTCGTTGGAACCGTTGGGTTAAGCTTTAGTAATTTTTCAGTTAAAAATATAAAAGATTTAAGCAAATGGAGGCCTCTACCAGTAGGAGATGGTCAAAAACTATCCGTAAGAGTCCAGGCAAACGGTAGACAATTTCAAACCTATTCATTTACTTTTTCAGAACCTTGGTTAGGTGGAAGAAAACCTAACAATTTTAGTATAAATTATAGCTACTCTGTAAATAGAATGCTTGATTTCTTCGGCACAGGAGGATATAATCCTTACGGAGGTTATGGCGGATACGGTGGACTGGGGGGTTACGGAGGTTATGGCGGATACGGTGGACTGGGAGGTTATGGTGGCTACGGTGGTTATGGTTATGGTGGTTATGGTGGTTATGGTTATAATGGGCAGTCGTCTAAGGATAGTAAAATAATCGGGTCGATGAAAGTTCATGCTGTAACAATAGGATTAGGAAGAAGAATAGTATGGCCAGATGACTTCTTTATAATTTCAAATTCATTACTTTATTATAATTATGATCTATTTAATTTTGGACAATCTCTTGGGTTCGATACGGGCGTTACAAATACCATTGCGTTTAAAACAAATATTTCAAGAAATAGTGTAGATAATCCAATGTTTCCAAGGAGTGGATCAATGTTCTCATTGGATGTAGCAATTACTCCTCCATATTCTAAATGGAATAATTTAAACTATGAAACAGCTGAGCCACAAGAAAGATATAAGTGGGCTGAGTATCATAAGTGGATGTTCGACTCTAAGTTCTATACAAGAATTATTGGAGACTTAATTCTAGAATCCAGAGCTCACTTTGGATACATTGGTGCTTATGGAGATGAAAATAAAATTGGCCCATTCGAGAGATTTTATTTGGGGGGAGATGGCTTATCAGGATCTTATAGTAACTTTTTATTAGGTACAGAGAGAATAGCTCTTAGAGGATATGAAAACAATTCTTTAGTGCCTCTGGATATGGAAAAAAATATTAGAGGTGGTACAATTTATAATAAGTTTGTTTTCGAGCTGAGGCACCCTATATCTTTAAATCCAAATGCTACAATATTTGGATTAACATTTGTTGAGGCAGGAAACAACTGGAACTCACAAAAAGATTTTAACCCATTTGAACTATATAGATCAGCAGGATTAGGTGTTAGAATTTTTATGCCAGCTTTTGGCCTATTAGGGATAGATTGGGGTTATGGATTTGACAAACTTCCCGGTCAACCAAACAGATCTGGTCCTCAATTTCATTTTTCAATTGGACAACAACTCAGGTAATGCGTTCAATTTTATTTTTTTTCTTTTTATTATTTACAACACAGGTTTTTTCTCAAAAATTTGGATATGTTAACTCTGAATTCATATTAAATAGTATGCCTGAGTACAAAGAAGCTTTAAGCGAAATTGATAACCTCTCAAAAGCTTGGGAAAAAGAAGTCAGTGATATGTATATAGAGCTAGAAAAAAAAGAGATTATTCTTAAAAATGAAGAGATCCTTTTAACGAAAGAAATGTATGAGGAAAAAAGAATTCAACTTGATGAAGAATGGAAAGATGCAAGAGGATATCAACAAAAAGTCTTTGGGTTTGAGGGTTTGTATTTTTTGAAAAAAAAGGAATTAATTCAACCTATACAAGATATTTTATTTGAGTCTATTGAAAATGTGGCTAAAAAAAATAGACTTCAAATTATTTTTGATAAATCATCTGAGCCAGTTTTATTATACACTAATCCTATCCATGACTATACTGATTATGTTATGGAAGATTTAGGACTAACTAAAAAAAATAACTAATTTTGATAAAAATTAATACAATGAGAAAAATAAGTTTAATTATAGCTAGTATCTTCTTAATCAACTTTACATCAATCGCACAAGATATTAAGATAGGATATACAAACGTTGAATATATACTTAGCTTTTTACCAGAAACCAAACAAGTTCAAAGTGAGGTTCAAGCTTACGGAACACAATTACAAAATCAGCTACAATCTAAAATAACAGATTTCCAAAGCAAAGCTGATGCATTCCAAAAAACTGCTGCTACTATGACTGACCTAATAAGGGCTGATAAGCAAGAAGAATTACAGAATCTACAAGCTTCAATTCAAAAATTTCAAAATGAAGCGCAAACATCTATAGCTCAAAAAGAACAAGATTTATTCAAACCTCTTTTTGAAAAAATAAGCAATGCTATTAATGTTGTTTCAGAAAGAGAAAACTATACACATGTCTTCAGCGCAGGTGTACCTGGTGTTGATGTTTTATTATATGCTAGACCTACTGATGATATATCAAATCTTATACTTGGTGAATTAGGAATTGATCCCCCAAGTAGTAGTAATGATTAGTAAATTTTAATTTACTTTTTTAAACCTATTTCTTTTAATCTTTCTTCAAGAAACTCTCCCGCTGTCATATCCTCAAATAATTTAGGATTCATGTCATCAACGCAATTATCCAGACATGTTAAATCCATCTCCGGCTTAGGATGCATAAAGAAAGGTATTGAATATCTAGAAGTATTCAATTTTTCTTTTGACGGATTTACCACTCTATGAACAGTTGACATTAGTTTTTTATTTGTTAAACGTTCCAACATATCCCCTACATTTATAACTAATTGATCCGGCTCAGATATAATTGGAATCCATTTCTCGTCCTTAGTCAAAATTTCTAAACCATCAGCACTTGCTCCCATCAGTAAAGTAATTAAATTAATGTCACCATGAGCTGCAGCTCTTACTGCGCCATCCTCTACGTCTTCCTCTTTTAGAGGATAATAATGAATAGACCTCATTATGCTCTCTCCCCCTTTTACTTTATTTGTAAAATAATCTTCCTCAAGATTTAGATAAATAGCAATTGCTTTTAATAAAGTAAGACCTATGTCTTCTAAAGTCAGAAAAGTATTTGTTCCTATATCTTCAAAGTTGTTTATTTCAATAGGCCATATATTTTTAGGATTTGAAATTGCTGGATTACCTATATGGAAAAACTCTTTTAAATCACCTTTCGAACTCCCTTTAGCATGTTCTTGACCCTTTACTACATACCCTCTTTGGCCATACAATTCCGGAAAATAATATTTTATTTTCTTTTCATCATCAAGCTCAAAAAAAGATTGAATAGTAGAGTATAAACCTGATGTAACCTCTTGGGTCAAACCATGGTTTTTGATTATTGCAAAACCCGTTTGGTTAAAAGAGCTACCTAAATTTTCTGAAAAGTTTTTAATATCATCTTTATCTCCCTCTGTAAATTTAGATATATCTAACGTAGGAACTTTACTTAAATAATCACTCATATTATTCTACATTTATTTCAATTGATTCTGACATTTCCTCACCAAAAGATACATGAACCCCATCAGCAAACTGAAGAGATATTACATATTTTCCAGGATCTAATTCAATACTTGCGTCTGTTTGACCCTTACCATAATGTAAAGTAGAATCACTAGTTGGTATAACTTGTCCTTTTGGCCAAAATTTTTGATTAATTAAAATATGATGATGTCCGAATCCTTCTTTGACTAAGCCTGCAGGTTCAATCTCCATACCCTCAACACCCATATCTATAAAGACTGGGCTAGCTACAGTTGAGCCATTCTTAGGCCACTTAAAAAAAACTCTTTTACTAACTTTTTCCTCAATAATAACTTCCTTATTCTCAACAGACTTTTTATTGTTGCAGCTAAGGAAAAAAAGAGAGATTACTATAAACGCTAAATTCTTCATGTTAATTAAATATTTCTTTTAAAACACTTGTAGAGTTTAAATTAATATTAACATCTAAATTTCTACTATAATGTTCAATAATTAAATTTATAACATTATTTCTTAAAATGTTATTAGACTTAATTTTTACTTCATAACTATGATTTATACACTCTTCAATAAACAGGTTAATTTCATCTTTATCAGTTTTAATAGAAAGGTCTGATGAATTTCCAATAGCTATGCCATAAAACTTTGAAAGTTTAATTAAAAACTGAATATGAAAGTTGGAGTAGTTTTCTAATAATTTATCAAAAATGATTAAAGAGTCTTTGATAAAGTTGAACTTATCTTTTTGATTATCTTCATTTTGAGATATTTTAGATAAAAACTCAGATAAGAAGAAGCATACAGAAATTTTCCTTATATCAAGATGGAGTGAACAATAGGCGTAATCTAACTTACTCTCTTTAATTCTATGTAAGCCAGAATTCTTTTTATGATAAACAACTAAGTCAAGTATGTTAAGGGGTTGAAACAATCCAATATTTTTTGATTTAGAATTTCTTACCCCGTTTATAATATAAGATTGAAGACCAAATTGTTGAGTGTATATTTTACAAATTATAGATGTGTCTCCATACTTTATATAATTTAATACTAAACCCTGCGTCTTACTAATCACTTTATAAATATTTTACTAATTAAGTTTTCATTTGCATTCTGTGAAACTAGAAAAACTAAATAAATTCCTGGAGAAATTTTATTTCCTTTCTCTGAAATTAAATTCCAATTAAAACCACCGGCTGAAGTTTCAATTTCAATTATTTTTTCTCCAGATAATGAAGTGATTTTTATATAATTTCCATCTGTCAAACCACTAAAGAACAGTCTGTCTTCTTCCTTTAAATTCAAAGGATTGGGGTAAGCTTTAAAGTCATTTAAATCATTATATGGTTTTTCTAGAAAAGTATTCAATGAAACTAAACCATCTGATGTATTGATATAGGCATGACCTAGATCATTAAATTTTATACTTTTAATAGTATCGGATAATATTGGTGAGTTCAATGAATTAAATTGATAAACAATTTTATTTTCTAAATTATCAAAAACAAAAATACCATTGTCAGTACCTAGCCAAATATTCCCAGCATAATCATCTTCAATAGTATTTATTCTTATTCCTCTAAACAAATACTGAGAACCATCATTAGGTATTATATAATTAGTTATTAACCTAGGGTTATAAGAGGAAAAATAAATTAAACCATCATCAGAAGCTATCCATATATTTTCATTCTTATCAATTGCAATGTCATTAACATAATTAGAATTTAGTAAATTATTGTTTTCATTGATATGAAAAGTTTCCTGTGTTAGCATATCATAAACAATTAAACCCCCATCTTTATTTTTATCTAAAAGCATCCAAATAAACTCATCTTTAAACTTAAATTTAGTTGGATATAAGGGAGAACTATTTTGTAAGTCATAAAACTGCCAATCGTTATTTATATCAAATGATAATAAAGGCCTTAAAGACCCGTAATTTAAAATCCATAATTTATTTTGAGCTGATACAATATCAGAAATATTAATACTTTCTATAGATTGAGTTACTAGTAAAGAGTTTTCATATGACTCATCAATAATTAGAGATTTATCATAATTTAAAATACCCACATCACTAGATGAAAAATATAAATCCTTATTAAATTTTGCTACAGAAGTAATGTTTTTGAATTTATCAAAAGATATGTTTTCCCAACCTTCATTTTGTGAGTTATAAGAAATATAATTTGCTTTTGTAGCATAAATATCCTTATCTAGTGAAAAAATCTTATCTGGAAGAATATTTAGATTATTTGAGGGATAAAAAAACTCTTTGTAATCAAGAGAATATAATGAGAAGTTTTTTCCAGAAATCCATATTCCTCTATCAGAATTAATAAAATCTCCAATATAATCAATTTTACCTGGAAGGTTGATGTCTGTTATTTCTGAGTTTTTAAAGGTTCCTAAATAATCTTTGAAATTTTTAGAGTTATTATAGTTGACATATAGTTGAAAATTGAGATTTTTAATTTTTTTGATTGAAATTTCATCATTATAATATATTACATCATTTTCACCTTCATATATTCTGTTTTTAGAATAAAAATAGACAATATCATTATTGGCGATCATACCAAAAGGAAGATCAAAAATGAAATTTAATTTTTTCCATGATCTGAAATCAAGAGGATTAGCGAATTTGTTATCCAGAATATAAACACCTGTTGATGAGGTAATATAAATTTTATCATCTATTATCAAAGATTCTAAAATATTTAAAGAATCACCATTTTCTCCTACATTCCTGTAATTCTCTAATACAAGCCCATCTGTTAATGAGACTAAATAAAGACCTAAAGACGATGAAACATATAGCAGATCATTATAAATATTTAAAGAATTAATTTCAATCTCTTTGTTGTTTCCTTCTAAATTAATCTTATTAACTTTTTCTGAGTTATAAATTACTAGCTTTCCATTTTGCAAAGCAAGAACAAAATACTCTGAATTTTGATATGATTTGACAACTTTATAGTTTTCTAATTCTAGAGAGTTGTTATTTCTATTAATATTCTTTGATTTAAGGTCTAGAGAAAAAAGCCCATTATCACTAAAACAATATATGGAGTTATTATAAAGAGCCATATGATTAACATCTCTTATATTCAAGTGATAATTCCAGTCAGTATTAGTGGTAATAGTTTGAGCTACTAAATTTAAACCAAACAATAACAGTAAAATCAACCATCTACAAAAGATCATATATCAATTATTATTAATTTTAAATAAAAAGAAATTAAATCATATAATTTTATAGTTTAACGAAAAAAAAAATAAAAATTGGATTTAAAAAAATCATCTCAAAATCTTTTAAATAAAATTGAAAAAAAATTTAGTGCTAATAAAATCAAAGGTGCTGATATTATCAGCATTACCCAATCTAAACAACTTAACCTTTTAATAATTAAAAACCTATACGATGAGTGGGTTGAAAATTTTGAGAATAATAAAATAAAATATTTTGATTATGATTCATTAGATGTAGTTAATGCCTCAAAAAAAATGATGAATGTTCTATCAAATAACATTAGTATAGACCTAAAGGACTTTAATTTATTGCTTCTAAATTCCATAAAAGATCTGGTACAACTAACGGCTTACCCCAAAGATTTTATCAAAAGAGACCTAGCAAGTACAAGTTTATATGATGAAGAAAAACTTGAAAAGAAATCCAAATACTTTCAATACTACAGAGAGCTATTTGTTATTCTTATAAATAAAATGAAAGACAATAATGAATTATCTTTAAAGTCATCTGAAATAATTAAATACATGGATGGTATTACTATTGATGTAAATGATAATTTAATCAAAGAAACTTGTGAAATTATTGGTTGCGACAAAGAAGAGTTGTTTAATAAACCTGAAGAGAAACTATCTAACTACTATTCGTTTTTTTCTTTATCAAACAATGAGGTTGATAATTTAATTTTAGAAGCGTCAACACAAGAAACATTTGAGGATGCCGCAAACCTAATTTTAAAAAATTTAAAAAAAGATAATAGTAAACTTACAAGTAGGGACATAAGAAGTCTATTACATAAACTTAAAGACAATCATTCACTGCCTGCCTAATATTGCAGATTTTACTCCGTTTAATTTTAAAAAAACAAACAGCAATAAACTAAATGATAATAAAGATGATCCTCCGTAGCTAATTAAAGATAATGGAATACCAATTACAGGAAATAAACCAAGGGTCATAGAAACGTTTATTGTAAAATGAAATAAAAATATAGAGAAGACAGAATAACCAAAAACCCTAGCAAATCTATCTTTTTGAACTTCAGATAAGATTAAAATTCTATACAAAAAGATTATATATAAAATTATAAATATCATTGACCCTAGATAACCAAATTCCTCGCCAATTACTGAAAAAATAAAATCAGTACTTTGAATAGGAACAAAATTTAGACCTGTCTGGGTTCCTTTTAAAAAACCCTTTCCAAATAACCCACCAGAACCTATAGCAATTTTAGATTGAGTAATATTCCAACCAGAACCAAGGGGATCAGAACCTGGATTAATAAGAGTTTCTACTCTTTGTTTTTGTTTTGGAGTAAGAACGTTATTAAGAACAAAGCCTTGACCATTAATTATTAGAACAGATAAAACAAAAAGAATAAAAGAATTAATAACCCTTCTGAAATCTTTAATTGAAAGACCAACAAAAACTAAAAAAACAACTGTAATTAGTATATATAATATGTAGACATCGACTAAAAGCCCTAAAACAAAAATTATAACAAAAGCGAAAAAAAACAGTAAAAAGTTTAAGGATAAACCCTCCCTCAAAAACACTAAAAAAAAGGAAAAATAAACTAGAGCTGTTCCTGTATCCCCTTGTAATAAGATAATAGAAGATGGTAATAAAAAAACAATTGAAGTCAAAAAAATATGTTTAATGTTTTTAAGATCTATAGAATATGAATCAAATATTTTTGCTAAAAATAAAGCCGTTGAAAATTTAGAGAATTCAGATGGTTGAAATTTAAATCCAAATAAATTAAACCAAGAAGAGTGGCTGTTTACCTCTTGGCCAACAAATAAAACAAGTACCAACAAGAAAAGAGACAGACAGTAAAGAGGGACAGCTAAATCAAAAATAAATCTATACTCTAATATAGAGATAGAAAAAAAGACAAAAAGACATACTAATATCCAAATAAGTTGTTTAAACGATTCGTTTTGAAAAGACAAAAAATCAAATCCATCAGTATTTTGAGATGAGTAAATAGATAAAAAACCAATAAATAACATGGTAAAGTAAATTCCAGTTACTATAAGGTCATTAGAAAAAAAATTATTGCTTATCTTCCTCATCGATAAAATCTCCTTTTAATACATAATCCTCTAACCAGGTTCTTTTAATATTTTTAAAAATATATTTTTCAGCAGCTAAGCTAGCTATTGATGCCGCCGATCTACCACCCCAACCTGAATTTTCTATATAAGCAGCTATTGCAATTTTAGGATTGTTTTTTGGTGCAAACCCAATAAAACCTGAATGATCATAACCATGGGGGTTTTGAACTGTACTTGTTTTACCACATATTTCTAACTCTTTCATATATGCTCTTCTTGCTGACCCTGAAATTACAACTTCCTCCATAGCATCCACTACATAATCAAAATGGTCCTTGTCTATATCTATATAATTTATCTTAGACGTTGGTACTTTTTTTCCATCAATTTCTAATACCAAATTTGGATCAATATAATAACCTCTATTTGCCATTATGGAGGCAAAATTTGCCATTTGAATAGGTGTAACAAGTAGCTCACCTTGACCTATACTTAAAGAGTAAACATTAGAAAACTTCCATCTATTTTTACCATAATATGTATCATAGTAATTTGACGATGGAACAAACCCTTTATTTGAAGAAGAAACGTTAAAATTTAATTTTGATCCAAGACCAAACATTTTAACGTAGTTTGACCAATTTTCAAGACCTAGACTTGAGTCAACATAGGTATTTAAATCTTTATTTTCATTTATTATTTTTCTGAATAACTTAAAAAAATAATTATTTGAAGATTTTACAATTGCTTTCTTTAAATCATAATAACCTTCTGGTGCAAGATCCCCGATATTAGATAGATCTATGTAAATGTTATCATCATAATTTACTATTTTTTTTTCAAGGCCAATCAAACTTTGAATAAGCTTAAACATAGATCCTGGAGGATAGGTTGCCATCAGAGCTCTGTTATAAATTGGTTTTAAAGTATCTCTTTGAAGTTCCATATAATTTGGTGAAAAATCTTTACCAGACAATAAATTTGGATCATATGATGGAGCAGAAGCAATTGCTAAAATATTTCCAGTTGATGGCTCTATTGCTACTACACTACCTACTTTTCCAAAAAGTAACTTTTCAATATATAGCTGTAGAGAAGCGTCAATTGTTAACTTGATATCTTTGCCATTGGCAACAATAAGATCATCCAAACCTTCATTGAAGCTTCCAGCAGATATACCATTTACATCATAAAGTTTTAATTTGTAACCTTTATTCCCTCTCAATATATTTTCATAAGCTTTTTCAATTCCTGACAGACCAATAAAATCTCCAAGGGCATAATAATTAGAAGAGTCTTTATCTAAATCGTTTGGGCCAATTTCAGCAACATAACCAAGTGCGTGAGATAGGATAGGATTATTATAAAATCTTGTTGGTTTTGGGATGTGATAAATTCCTTTGAAGTCATAAAGATCACTTTGAATACTCGCAAAGTTAGAATGACTCATCCCCTTATAAAAAATTGACGGTCGGTAGATTGAGTATTTTTTTGCTTTATTTATACTACTTTCAAAATCATCTTTAGATAATGAAAATGAATTTAAAATTTGAGATGTATCCCTAACTCTAAACTGTTTAGGGATTATAAAAAAATCATATGTTGGTTTATTTTCAACAATCACAGAATCATACCTATCAAATATTATTCCTCGTGAAGGATAAATTGACTCAAGATGAACAGTATTATTTTCTGATAACTCTTTATACTTATCTTCATAGATCTGAAGATAAAATAACCTAAATGATATAATTAAAAAAATAGCTAAAAGTATAACCTTAAAAATAAATGACTTATCTCCACTCATTACTTATACTATTGTTTACAAATAAATACTGAAAAATAATGATCAAAACAAAATTTGAGATAGAGGATAAAGAAATAAATAAAAAGTTATTTAGTGATAAGTATTCTCCAGACTCAAAAAGAGATAAAATAGAATAAAACATTATAATGATAGGAAAAGCATAGACAAAAAACTGAAACCCGCCTAGAGCATGAACAGAAAGCAAATTTAATTCCTCAGTTTTCTCCTCTCCTATTATCTTCAAAACCCAGAGATTCCTAAAGTAAACTAAAAGAACACATGTTAGAGAATACAATCCTAAAGAGTCATTAAAAATATCAAAAAGTAACCCGAGAAGAAAAGATACTATCAAGCCTTCCTTTGAATCTTTTTGGTATTTATATAACAATAAAATCATTACTATTGGTGAAATAATTACATAATTAAAAAACAGCACCTTGTTTAACACAAATACTTGTAAGAAAAACAAGAAGATAAAAAACATTAAATTATTCCTCATCAGTTATTTTTTCTAGGCTTTTCTTTTCTTCATACATAAAATTATTAATAACATATACTTTTGAAATGCTATAAAAATTTTGAGATGAAGATATATCTATATCATAAAAGTTGGAATTAACTTCTCTGTTTACAGAAATTATTTTTCCAATTAATATCCCTTTTGGATATATTGAATCAAAAGAAGAGCTAACAACATCACTTCCTTCAACTATATCTAAATGTTTAGGAACATATAATAGTTTTAGCTTTGATGGATCTTTGCCTTCCCAATTCACAGATGATAGTGTTCCTGATTCCTTAATCAATGAGGAAACAAAAAAAGAAGTGTTTAAAAGAGAGATTACTGTAGAAAAATTATCTGATACATACTTTACTTTACCGATAATTCCGGAATTAGAAATAACACCCATACCTTCTTTTACTCCATGTTTAATTCCTTTATTAATAGTAATATAGTTTTTGGTTTTTCTTAATGAGTTATTAATAACTTCGGCCTCAATTAAACTAAATTGATAATTATCAATAGAGTCATTACTAAAGTCATTAGAGGTATTTATTAATTCCTGCTTTAATTGTTTATTCTCTACCTCTAGTAATAGATTTTTTTCTTTCAGTGTAAAATAATTTTTTATAGAATTCTGAAAAGTAAAAACTGAACCTATAATATAATTTGAAGAGTTAAAATATTTTGTTTTTAAAACAAAATTGTCGTTGATCAAAAAATAGGAAGAAAAAAATACGAGTAAATAAAAAGTTATAGAATAGTTATATAAGCTTATAAATTTTATAAGGTTACGCATTTTTTACTATGACATTAATACCGCTCTAAATCCATCTATATTTTTTAAAGCAATTCCTGTACCTCTAACAACTGCTCTTAATGGTTCTTCAGCAACGTGAATAGGTAATTTAGTTTTTAAGTTGAGCCTTTTATCAAGCCCTCTTAACAATGCGCCTCCACCGGTTAGGTATATACCATTATCATATATATCAGCTGAGAGCTCAGGCGGAGAACTTTCTAACGCCTTCAAGACAGCTTCTTCAATTTTAGAGATGGATTTATCCATAGCAAATGCAATTTCTGAGTAAGTGATTTTAACAACTTTGGGGATTCCTGTTACTAAGTCTCTACCCCTGATGTCTAAATCTTCAGGAGCATCTTTTAATTCAGTCATAGCTGAACCAACTTCAATTTTAATTTTTTCTGCAGACCTTTCACCTATTAATAGATTATGCTGCCTTTTCATGTAATCTAAAATATCATCTGTAAAACTATCACCTGCAACCCTAATTGATTGGTCTGTAACAATACCAGAAAGTGCAATAATAGCAATCTCAGTTGTTCCTCCTCCAATATCTACAATCATAGAACCAACTGGCCTTTCAATATTAATACCAATCCCAATTGCAGCAGCTAGTGGTTCATGAATCATATAGACTTCTTTTGCTCCAGCGTGTTCTGCTGAATCTCTTACTGCTCTCTTTTCAACTTCAGTTATGCCTGAAGGAATACAAATTACCATTCTATGTGATACTGGAAAAAATCTTTTTCCACTATCTATCATTTTTATGAGTCCCCTTATCATATGTTCTGCAGCATGAAAGTCTGCAATAACACCATCCTTAAGAGGTCTAATTGTTTTTATATTTTCATGAGTTTTTTCATGCATTTGCATAGCCTCTGAACCAACAGCTAACACCTTATTAGAAATTCTGTCAATAGCTATTATGGAAGGCTCATCAACAACAACAGACCCCTTACTAATTATAAGAGTGTTTGCTGTTCCTAAATCTATAGCTAAATCATTATTAAAGTAATCAAAAAATCCCATGTAACTAGTTTTATTGGTTTACAAATACAAAAGTAAGAAATAATATGTTATAGAATAACTAATGATAGAAATGTCTTGTTCCAGACAAATACATTGACATACCTCTTTGGTTACAGGATTCAATAGACAAATCATCTTTTATTGATC
This sequence comes from Flammeovirgaceae bacterium, assembly GCA_038113315.1. GTDB lineage: Bacteria > Bacteroidota > Bacteroidia > Cytophagales > MED-G16 > MED-G16. The sequence continues at coordinate 33,174 of JAYNOQ010000005.1, forward strand.
CCCCAGGCTGTATAACACCAATAATGCCAGACTCAGAAGCTATTTCTATACAATCAGGAAAAGGGAAAAATGCATCAGAAGCCATAACAGAACCCTTTAAGTCAAACTTAAAAGTTTTTGCTTTTTCTATAGCAAACTTTAAGGCGTCTACTCTTGAGGTTTGACCAACACCGCTAGAAATCATTTGCTTGTCTTTTACCAAAACGATTGAGTTAGATTTTGAATGTTTTACAATTCTATTAGCAAATTCTAGATCTTCAATGCTAGACCTATCTAATTTCTTTTCAGTAACTAATTTCCATGAATTATAGTCCTTTATCTCAGTGTCCGCTTCTTGTTTTAATTTGCCATTAAGGACATCTCTTGAAACATGTGATCTATATATATTTTTCTTCTGAATTAAGATTACTCTGTTCTTCTTAGACTTCAAAATTTCTAATGATTCACTATCATATTTTGGAGCAATAATTATTTCAAAAAACAGTTTGTTTATTTTTTCAGCTGCTTCTTTATCTATAATTTCATTATAAATTAAAACACCTCCAAAGGCAGATAATGGATCTGCATCAAAGGCTTTAGTGTATGAAGAAACAGCATCAGAAGAAGAAGCAATGCCACATGCATTGTTATGTTTTAATATCGCAAATGTGGGGTCTTCAAATTCAGAAATTAACCTAACTGCAGAATCAATATCTAATAAATTATTATAAGAAAGTTTTTTTCCATTTAATTGGTCAAAAACATCATTTATATCTCCTTTAAATATTCCTTTTTGATGAGGATTTTCTCCATATCTCAACTTCTTATATACATTGGTAGCTAAACCAAAGTACTCTTCAATTTCAGAATCATAATTTGAAACCTCAGAAAAGGCATCGAAAGCCATTCTTTTTCTAAAATTAAGATCTGATGAAAAATTATTTTCTAATAAGTAGTCTAAAGTTTCTTTATATTGAGATTTTGAGGATACTATAAGTACATCTGAAAAATTTTTTGCTGCGGCTCTTATTAAAGATACACCTCCAATATCTATTTTTTCAATAATATCTTCTTCATTTTTACCAGAATCAACAGTTTCCTGAAATGGGTAGAGATCAACAATAACCATATCAATTTTAAAGATATTATGTTGTTTAACATCTTCTAAGTCTGAAGGGCTTTCTTTTCTTGATAAAATTGCACCAAAAACTTTAGGGTGTAGTGTTTTTACCCTACCACCTAAGATAGACGGATAATCTGTCAATGATTCAACTGAAGTTACTGGAATATTAAGTTTTTCAATATATTTTTTTGTTCCGCCAGTTGAAATTATTTCAATATTATTTTGATAAAAATTTTTACAGAGATCATCTATACCTTCTTTATTAAAAACAGATATAAGTACAGATTTTATTTTATCCATCCACAAAAGTAATATTATAATTGATTTAACAAATATTTTTCAATGATTTGGGGATAGTATTTATATTCTAAATTATGAATTTTTGAACTTAGAGAATCTATATTATCATCACCAGATATAGGTATTGACTTTTGAAATAAAACCTTACCCTCATCATATTTTTCATTAACAAGATGAATGGTAATACCCGATTCTTTCTCGTTAGACTCTAGTACACTTTTATGGACATAATCGCCATAGAAACCTTTACCACCAAACTTGGGGAGAAGAGAGGGATGAATATTTAAGATTTTATCTTCATATAGTTTTATTATTTTGGATGGAACTAGCCTCAAATATCCAGCTAAAATTATATGTGTGATTTTATGCTTTATGAGTTTTTCAATTAACTCTTCTGGTGATGTATTAATATAGTTAAAACTCTCACTTTTTAAATGTAGATTAGTTGCTCTTTGTAAGACATATGCATTTTCTCTATCAGAAAAAACAACTTCAGGTTTTATGGAATGACTATTGCTGAAATACTCACATATATTCTGAACATTAGTCCCACTTCCTGAAGCAAATAAAGCTAATCTATACACCTTTTAATTTTATTTTATTGAAAGATAATACTAAGCCAAATGTCATGATGAAAAACCCAATCCACATCAAATTAATTAGTGGTTTTTTTGATGCTTCAATAATAACCCAATTTTTTTGAGTTGTTTCAAATGAAATTTTGAATTTATCCTCTTTTGGTAATATTTCGGATAGATAAACCTTAATGCCCAAGTCATCTATGATATCGGGGATTATCCCTACTTTATCATTATCAATAATGTAAGCAGGTCTAGCAACATACTCTTGGTCTTCGGCTAAAATTTTAATGTTAGCCTCAACTAAAAATTGTGTTGAATTAATGCCGTTTGATTTAGTATTAATTTTCTCAATAGAAGAAACATAATCATTCAAATAAAAATTTTCTTTTAACCTAACATAAACAGAATCTCTTTGCGACCATACTACCTCTTGATCTGGATCAGGGTAGGTTCTAACATGAACATAAAAATCCTCCATAATATCGTTATTTACATCAGGTGAAAAAACGATCATATCAGAATTTGAATCCGTTTGTACCTTAGGGAAGAGAGTAATATTTTTTTCTCCATCTTTAAATATTACTTCAAAATAAGTAATATCATTATTTTCCATTTCTACAGTATCATTCTCATGAATTAACATATTACCTATTTTAATATCTTTTTTTACAATATGCTTATTTATTATTGGGATATACTCTAAATAATTAGCATTAACAAATTCACCACTACTTTTTAATTTTTTTCTAGTGCCTAAATATTTAGCATTATATTTTCCAATTGCCCTTTCTTCATTTAAAAATAATAGCATATTGTCATTATTTACTTCATCAGGAAAGTCACTATTCCAAACTAAGCCTGTATAATTTTTAGACTGAATAGATGAGTATCCAGATGAAAATAAAATTCCAATTAACATTATAGCTAGACCTATATGAGAGACAGAGCCTGATGATATAAGATCTCTTTTTTTATAAAAATAGATTAAAACACTTCCATTGGAGAATATGGAGAAAACACTGCAAGTAATTAAAACCATATACGAAGGTTTATTTATAGGATATAACAGAATAATAGCTCCAGATAAGGCCATAGTTAAAATTAATGACCTAGAAAATAAAGTGAATTTTTCATTAGTTTCTTTACCTCTCCACCAAAGAACCTGTGCTATAGAAGATAAAACTGCTAGTGAAGAAGCAAACCATATTTGTGCATTAGAATAAAAAATTTCTTTCTCAATTGGTGGTGCTAAATTAGAAAACCCACCAAAAAACTCAATTATTGCATTGTAGACAGGGATAGATGTTGGAAAAATAACCTGAAAAGACATAAGAATCAGAGTAAAAACTCCGATGTATAACCAAAAATCAGCATTATAGATTTTTGCTTCTTTCTCAGAATAAGGAATTTTATTCCATCTTGTTATAAACAAGTAAATTCCGATCGATATAAAAGTAAAAAGATAAATAAGCAATTGGCCACTCAAGCCAAGGTCGGTGAATGAATGAACCGAACTATCTCCTAAAATCCCACTTCTTGTTAAAAAAGTAGAATATAAAATAAGAATAAAACTAACAAAAGATAATATGAGTGACATCTTGTAGTATTGTCTATTTTTCTGGGTTAGAATTACAGAATGGAGACTTGCAACTAGAAATAACCACGGAACATAAACAGCGTTTTCAACAGGGTCCCAATTCCAATAACCACCAAAATTTAAAGTTTCATATGCCCAGTAAGCTCCCATCATAATACCTATACCTAAAATAATTATGGATAACACCAACCACTTTTTAGCTGGAGACAACCATGACTTGTAATCATTTAGTCTTAAAGAAGAGATAGCATAAGAGAAAGGAATTATAGATACTGCAAAACCTAGAAACAATGTTGGAGGATGTATGACCATCCAATAATTTTGTAGTAACGGGTTTAACCCAGTTCCATCTTCAGGAATATAGTTTGGATCAATTTGAAATATGGGAGCAGATATAGCATCTCTAAGCAAAATAAAAGGAGAACTTCCTATCTTTAAATCATATACATTAATTCCTAAAATCATAGATGATAGAAGAAGTTGGGTAAACCCTAAGACAATCATTATTGAGATATTCCATTTTGTAGGAGGTCTCAATGAGAAGTAAAGGCCCACCAGGACATTCCAAAACATCCACAGCAAAAATGATCCCTCTTGACCTTCCCAAAAAGATGATATTTTAAAATATAGTGGCAACAATAATGAAGAATGCTGAAACGCATAATAGTACCTAAAATCATCCGTCACTAAGATGGTATATAAACATATTATAACACCAAAGATGGACAATGAATGGAGTAAATAATTAAGTCTACTAAACCTAAGCCAGTCTATTTGATCTCTCTTATTTTCTAAAATTAGATATCCAATTAAAAAAGAAATTGAAAAAACAAATGAAGAAATGACAAATAGGTGACCAATGTTGCCTATAGTAAGCATGAAATTAAATTTTAATATTTTCCTCTGTATATTTTGATGGGCACTTTAATAAGATGTCATCCGCAACAAAAGTATTATTTTCATAACCTCCAATAACAACTACCTGTTCAGAAAGTAAAAAATCAGCTGGCATTGGTTCTCCATAAAAAACATTTTCTTTCATTCCATCTTCATCAATCATCTGAAAAGTAAAGCTCATCTTATCATCGCCTTTTCTTAAACCTTGGATATTATTTTCTTCGTCTTTATTAAGTTTTCCTACAACATGAAACTTTGTCAAACTACCCGACTCATAAACATCTTTTGCTTTTGAAAAAGTCACGTATGTACTTGCATCACCAAAAGTAGAAATAATGATTATTACAATGATGCTAATAAAAACTATTGAGATTGCACTAGTATTTTTCATTTCTTGTTATTTAAACTATCAATTTTTTTTTCTATCCTAAATAAATACAAAAACAAACCTGATAGAATCAGTAAAAATACTACAACAACTACATAAATTTTACCATCACTTCTCAGTACATCTGCCATAGCAACTTCCTGAACCATTAAAAATAAATTATAAATTAAGCCACTCATTAATCATTATTTATTTGTTGAATTTTACTTTTAATATCTGTTATCCATAAACCTAGGCAAATAAAACCAATAACTGCTGGATAGAATACAATTCGAAGCTGTGAATTTAAATCATAAACATTAAATCCCGGATTACCACCATTGCCCGGATGTAATGAATCAGTCAGTCTAGGCAAAATAAATATTAAAGGTATAAGCATTGAAAAAGCAAAAACATTATATACTGACGATATCTTTGCCTTTTTAGATTCATCATCAACAGAATTTCTAAGGATAAAGTATCCAAAATAAATCAACAGACCTATTGCAGAACCATTGAGCTTTGGGTCGTTAGTCCAAAATGTTCCCCATGTATAATTTGCCCATATCATTCCGGTAATTATTCCTAAAACGCCAAAACAAACTCCAACATGAGCATAATTATAAGATTTTAGGTCATATTTACTATTCTTAGTTGATATAAATCTATACGCATTAATAGAAGATAAAAGCAACAAAAAAATCATAGTAAACCACATAGGAACATGGAAGTATAAAACTCTTATTGTTTCATTTAAGATTGGCAATCTGGGGACATCAAATAAAAAACCAGCAGTTGCAGTATAAATTAATAATATTACAGAAAGTATTTTTATAAGTTTCATAATCAATTTCTCCACAAAAAACTAAATAAAATTTTTGTTAGGAAGACTAAAATTATATTAAGCAAAATTAAAAGATAGATATCATCTTGAATAAGATTCCACGAAAATTCTGAGGATGAAATCTTGCTAAGTTTTATAAGTAAAATTAGAATTGGGATAATAACTGGAAAGCTCAATATGCTTATTAGCATAGAATTATTTTTAACCTGATGACCAATTGCTGATATAAGGGTTAAGCAATTTGATATGCTTAGAGAACCAATTAATAAGAGTGAGATAAAGAAAGAGTACGATGTTATAAAATTTCCAAGAAGAAAAGTAAAAAGTATGAATGTCAAGAAAGTCACAAAAACAATAAAAAGGAAGTTATAGATCAGCTTAGATATAATCAGTTCATCGGGACTTAGTACATAATAGTAATAATAATTTCTGTTTCCTGACTCCTGAAAAAAACTTTTTGATACTGCAGAAATAGAGCTAAACAATATAATTACCCAAAATATTGAGACCCAGTGTTCAGAACTCAAAATACCTGTAGGCTGATATGATATATAGATAATGTAAATCGAAGAAACTACATATAAGCCAACTGAAAAGAAAAGATGACTTTGTTTAATTTCAATTTTATAATCCTTGTATAATATTGATAATATTTTATTTATCATTGCCCTGCAAAGCTAATAAGAACATATTATATGGATACGTCTAAAAACTTATTTCCACACGATCATTATGTTAACGCTGATCGTAGAAAAGAGCTTATAAACCAAAAGCCTTTACTAATTTGGTTATCAGGATTGTCTGGGTCTGGAAAATCTACCATAGCTAATGACCTAGAAAAAAAATTATTTGAAAACGGGTATTTATCATATCTACTAGATGGAGATAATATAAGAATTGGACTAAATAAAGACCTTGGGTTTTCAGATGATGACAGAAAAGAAAATATAAGAAGAATATCAGAGGTCTCAAGGCTAATGCTAGATGCTGGACTAATAGTTATAACAGCTTTTATTTCTCCATTTGAAGAAGAGAGAGAGCTTGCTAAAAGTTTAGTAAAAGAAGAAAATTATTTTTTGGTACATGTAGATTGTTCAGTAGAAAAGTGTGAGCAAAGGGATGTTAAAGGTCTATATAAAAAAGCAAGAGCGGGTGAAATTAAAAATTTTACTGGAATTGATTCTCCCTATGAGATACCAAACAAACCCAATCTAATTGTTGACACTGAAAAAGAAAGCGTTAGTGAATCAGTTGATAAAATCTTCTCTGCCATTAGCAATAAAATTAAGTAGTGTCTAAATATTCAAAAGAATTAGAAATCGCATTGGCAGCAGCACTTGAGGCTGGTAACGAAATAATGGATGTTTATAATAACACAGAGGATATTAATTACGAAAAAAAATCTGATGATTCCCCTTTAACTATTGCCGACAAAAGATCTCACAATAAAATTATGTCTTTTCTTGAGGAAACGAGTATCAACGTTATAAGTGAAGAAAGTAAAAGTATTGAATATAATGAAAGAAGAAACTGGGAAGAATATTGGTTGGTAGACCCACTAGATGGAACAAAGGAATTTATAAAAAAGAACGGTGAGTTTACTGTGAATATTGCCCTTATAAAAAACAATAAACCACACCTGGGAATAGTTTACTGTCCAACTCAAAAAACTCTATATTATAATGATCACGAAAAAAATGTTTATAAAAAAGTCGGAGAGGATATAACTACTTTAAACAAAAGAAATTCAGTAAATGAAAGTGCAGAAGGGTTAAGGGTTGTTGTCTCAAGATCACATATGAGTGAAGAGACGTCAGAGTACGTGAGTAAATTGAGTGAACCCAAGCTAATTTCATGTGGGAGCTCTTTAAAGTTTTTGTATATAGCTGATGACAAAGCTGATATCTATCCAAGATTTGGTCCGACGATGGAGTGGGATACTGGTGCAGCACACTCAATTTTAAATGCTTTGGACATACAAGTAATAAATTTAGAGACAGGAAGAGAGCTTTCTTACAATAAAGAAAACTTACTTAACCCACACTTTATTATTAAGGCATAGTCAAATTATGTTTTTATTATTTTCTTGAAATAGAAGAGACAGTCCTATATCTTTGATTTAGATGAAAGAAAGAATTATCACTTTACAGGAGGAAATCAAAAACTATTCCGGAACAGGAGCTGAAAGTATTGAAGCTTTCAGAATAAAATACATAAGCAAAAAAAGTGTAATTAATGATCTTTTCGAAGACTTCAAAAAACTTTCTGTAGAAGAAAAAAAAGAATTTGGAAAAACTCTTAATGAACTTAAAAATCTTGCCAAAGAAAAACTTTTATCACTTTCTAAGCAGTCTTCAAAAAACGATTCTTCAGATAATAATATTGACTATTCACTTCCTGCCGAAGATGACACTATAGGATCGCTACATCCACTAAGAATAGTAAGAAATAATATTATTAAAATTTTTAGAGATATTGGGTTTAGCATAGAAGATGGTCCTGAGATTGAAGAAGACTGGTATAATTTTACTGCATTAAATTTTCCAGAAAACCATCCAGCTAGAGAGATGCAAGACACATTCTTCATTTCTAAAGATCCAGACGTTGTACTTAGAACCCATACCTCTAATGTCCAGATTAGACTCATGGAAAAACAGAAACCACCGATGAGAGTTATTATCCCTGGAAGAGTTTATAGAAACGAAACAGTTTCAGCGAAGTCACACTGTTTCTTCCACCAGGTAGAAGGCTTATATATTGATAAAAACGTAAGCTTCAAAGATCTTAAAGACACCTTATATTATTTTGCTAAAGAAATGTTTGGCTCTGATACCAAAGTTAGGTTTAGGCCTTCCTATTTTCCATTTACTGAACCAAGTGCTGAGATGGATATTTCATGGAAGAATGGTTGGTTAGAAATTTTGGGATCTGGACTTGTCGACCCTAACGTATTAAAAAATTGTGGGATAGACCCTAAAGAATATTCTGGCTTTGCTTTTGGGATGGGAATAGAAAGAATAGCAATGCTTAAATATGGTATCGATGACCTTAGATTATTTTCTGAAAATGATAAAAGATTCCTTAAACAGTTTAGGGGCGTACATTAGGTTATTAATATTATTAGTCATTTTGATTAATGATAGTTGGGCTCAAATTCTACCATCAAGCTTTGGAGTGCACCATAAAAAAAGTTCCTCGGCAGCAAATTACGCCTTATCCTTTGATGGTAATAACTACATAAGTACAGGCGGAGCAACATTAGTAGCAAATAACTATAAGCTCCTTTATAAATCTTGCTCTATGTGTGACTATTCAATTAAGGCTGATGGGGCTTCGGTGTCGAATACTGATAACATAACTTTTTCTTCAGTAGCTATACAAGATGGATTCTACTCAATAGGGTCTAATGATGCTAATCTATAAATGATTCTTTATTCAAGATAGAGTAAACCTTTCCTCCGTTTTTATCTATAATTATTCCAATACCTATTATTCCAAAGTATTGTTTATTCTCACAGTCGTAGAA